>NZ_JBFTMK010000184.1:0-8314 GCF_056396965.1 Pseudomonas sp. 05N434 | reverse complement strand
GTCCAGGGGCGGATCAACCAGAAATCGCGGCGAGCCGTTCAATGGCTCGCTCGGGGTTGTCACCGCGGTTTACTTCGAGGTTTTCCTGCGCTGCGCCTCAGGGCTTGCGAGGTAGTGCGTAATGACTTCGACACCCCGGTTGAGGTGGTTTTCGAGCAACATCACCGAGTGCTCGATATCCCGGTCCTCGGCGGCCCGCAACAGCGCTCGGTGATCCTCCTGGGACAGTTTGCCCAGGCCCATGGCTTCCAGGTTGAATCGCAGGAAGCGTTCCTCTTCGTTCAACCCGTCTTCGACCAGCTTCAGCAGCCGCTGGTTGGGGGCTTTGTTGTAAAGCGCCATGTGGAACAGGCGATTGAGCCGGCCGATCTCGGTGTAGTCGTGTTCCGTTTCCAACTCGTCGATGTAGTGTGCAGCCTGTTTGAAATCGGCGTCTTCAAGCAGGGGGATCGACCGACGCAAGGCTTCGGACTCCAGCAGGATCCGCAACTCATAGGTCTCTGCCGCATCGCCCTGAACCAACGGTGCGACCACCGCGCCTTTATGGGCGATCACGTTGAGCAGCGCTTGCGCTTCAAGCTGGCGCAAGGCTTCGCGCACTGGCATGCGGCTAACGCCGAACAGGTCGGCGAGGTCTTGCTGACGCAGGGCGGTGCCGCAAGGAATTCGACCGTCGAGAATGGCCGCGCGCAGGGTTTCTTCGATCACCGAGCGTGCCAGATGAGCGGGAATCGGCCCGTTGACCTTGATGCTGCTGAGAGGGTTGGGCTTCTGTGTCACGACAAACGCACCCTGATTGGCTGAAGTATTTGGATCCAAATGGACACTAGTGACTGCCTGACGGGTTGTCAAACGGTCAAAAGGCGCAGTCTTCGGCAGCTCCTGCAGACTTCGGCACAGGAGTTGCCGAAGGCTGCGATCTTTTTATTGCACCCGTAATGCAAAGTTTAGCGTGTTGGCGGTGATCTCACCGTGCCATTGTCTTTTAGCAGACTAACCTTCACCATCAAGCCAGATTTCCATCTGCCTGATCTGGATGCCTCGCATTGGCGGTACGTTTCGCGATCCCTCGGACTTTGCGCTGGCTAGGCTGCGCACTGCTGCTGGCCGGCGTCATGCTGGGCGGGCTGCATGCCGACTGGGATTTTTCGCTGATCAGCCGTCGTGCGCAGGCATTGTACGGGCCTTTGGGTGAAGGGCGGCAGCGCATCGATGCCTGGCAGCAGTTGCTGGCCACGCAAAAACAAGTCGGCGAGCTGGAGCAGCTCAACGTGGTCAACCAGTTCTTCAACAGGCAGATGCGCTACGAAGAAGACATCGACCTGTGGCACGAGGTCGATTATTGGGAAACTCCCATCGAAGCCTTGTGGAAGGGCGCCGGCGATTGCGAAGACTACGCTATCGCCAAGTATTTCAGTCTGCGTCATCTTGGTGTCTCCAGTGACAAGCTGCGCATTACCTACGTCAAGGCTTTGCGCCTGAACCGCGCGCACATGGTGCTGACCTACTACGCGAGCCCCGAGGCCATGCCTTTGGTGCTCGACAGCCTGATCGATGCAATCAAGCCCGCCAACCAGCGAACCGATTTGCTGCCGGTCTACTCTTTCAATGCCGAAGGGTTGTGGCTGCCGGGTGCCAAGGGCAACAAGAAGGTCGGAGACACCAAACGCCTGTCTCGCTGGCAGGACGTGTTGAAGAAAATGCAGGCCGAAGGTTTCCCGGTCGAGACGATTAACTAGGAGCACGCGCTCAGATGTCTTTGTTCAAACAGCTGTTGATCGCTATTTGTCTGTTCCTGGTGGTCGCCTTCACCGGCAGCTTCATGGTCAGTCTGGAAAGCTCTCGCACCCAGTACGTCAACCAGTTGCGTTCTCACGCCCAGGACGCCGCGACGGCATTGGCGCTGTCCCTGACGCCGAACATCGACGACCCGGCGATGGTCGAGTTGCTGGTCAGCTCAATCTTCGACAGCGGTTACTACGCGAGCATCCGCGTGGTCGATCTGGCCAATGACAAGACGATTGTCGAGCGCAGCGGCATCCCCGCGGTCACCAACGTGCCCGACTGGTTCGTCAAACTGATCGGCCTGGAACCGGCCGGTGGCGATGCGATTGTCAGCCGTGGCTGGGAGCAGGCCGCGCGGGTCGAGGTGGTCAGCCATCCGATGTTCGCGTTGGCCAAGCTGTGGCAGAGCGCGTTGGGCAGCCTCGGCTGGTTGCTGCTCTGCGGCGCGGTGAGTGCGGTGCTGGGCGCGTTGTTGCTGCGTCGGCAACTGAAGCCGCTGGACTACATGGTCAAGCAATCCCATGCCATTGCTCGCCGGGAATTCTTAAGCCTGCCAGAACTGCCGCGCACCCCGGAACTGCGCCGGGTGGTGCAGGCCATGAACCAGATGGTCGAGAAGCTCAAGGCGCTGTTCCAAGAGCAGGCCGAACGCAGTGAAAAGCTGCGGGCCGAGTCCTATCAGGACAACCTGACCGGCCTGGCCAACCGGCGCTATTTCGAAATGCAATTGAACGCGCGTTTGAACAACTCGGAGCAGGCCAGCTCCGGTTATTTGCTGCTGTTGCGGGTGAAGGATCTGGCCGGTTTGAACCAGCGGCTGGGCGGTCAGCGTACCGATGAATTGTTGAAAGCGGTCGGCGAGCAGTTGTCCCGCGAGTGTGCCAAGTACCCGGAAACCCAGAACCTCGTGACGCGTATTCGTGGCGGGGAATTCGCCGTGCTGGCACCGGGGCTGGTGCGTGAAGAAGCGCTGCAACTGGCGAGTAATCTCGAAAGTGCCTTGGGGAGCCTGCATGCGACGGGCGCCACGGACGTGGCTTCGGTGGCTTCAATCGGGTTGGCGCCGTTTGCCCATGGCGACTCGCCGCAAGCGGTGATCGGCTTGGCGGATCAGGCACTGGCCCAGGCAGAAAGCCAGGGTGAACCGAGCTGGGCATGCCTCGATCAGGGCGCGCCGGCGCGGGTTGGCGACGATCACCACGCCTGGCACACCCTGCTGGATCAGGCGCTGAACCAGCAGCGTTTCGAGCTGTATTTCCAGCCGGTGGTGGCCAGCCACGACACAGAGTTGGTGCTGCATTACAAAGTGCTGTCGCGCCTGCTCGACGAGCAGGACCAGACCATTCCCGCCGGGCGTTTCTTGCCATGGCTTGAGCGTTTCGGCTGGACCGCGCGACTGGACCGTTTGATGCTGGAGTTGGTGCTCGAGCAGATGGTCGACCATGAGGAGTCGCTGGCGCTGAACCTGTCTTCGGCGACACTGGCGGACCCGCAGGCGCTGAACGCAGTGTTCGATATCCTGCGTCAGCATTCGAATCTTGGCGAACGACTGACCCTGGAAATCGGCGAAGAGCAACTGCCCGAGCAGGCGGTACTGGAGCAGCTGACGCGGCGTTTGCGCGAGCTTGGGTTCTCGCTGAGTCTGCAGCGTTTTGGTGGGCGCTTCAGCATGATCGGCAACCTGGCGCGGCTGGGGCTGGCGTATCTGAAGATCGACGGCAGTTACATCCGCGCGATTGATCAGGAGAGCGACAAGCGCCTGTTCATCGAGGCGATTCAGCGAGCGGCGCACAGCATCGATTTGCCGTTGATTGCCGAGCGGGTCGAGACCGAAGGGGAGTTGTCGGTGATTCGCGAGATGGGGTTGTACGGGGTTCAGGGGCAGTTGTTTGGTGAGCCGAAGCCTTGGGAGTAGCCCGCTCATCATTCCCACGCAGAGCGTGGGAATGATCGGCGTCAGGGGTTAAATCAACCCCGTCTCATCATCATCGATCAACTGGCTCAACCCGCCCAACGCCTCACGTGCCTGGGTCCGGTCCATGAGCTTGGCTTGCGCAGCCGGCGGCAGGTCGGTGACGCGGATCACGCCTTTTTGGGTCAGCACCTGAATCAAGTCGTCGAGTACCCGAATCATCTCCAGGTCGCTCTGTTTGAGCTGCTTGAGGCTAGTTTCCACCACTTCGTGGGCAAACCAGGCCTGGATTTCATGGTGGTCGGCCGGCAGCGTTTCCGTGGCCTCGGCGTAGGCCGTGGCTTCCACGCGCACTAACTGACCTTGCGCATCGCGTTGCACGTAAAACATTAAGCATCCCTCGGAAATGGACCAGCGTCGTGCTGTCAGCAGCATAGGCCAACGCAGGCGAGTATGCGGTGCGACGACGAAATCGTCACCCGTGAGGTGTGGGCATACATGACGGCCGCCCGGTTGGGGCGGCCGTCAGCCTGCGTATCAGCTGTTGTTGTGATCGATCTTGATGGTCGGGTCACTACCGGCAATCAGCGAGTTGATGCTGGCGCTGGACCAATTGTTACCTTCCAGTTTGATCGTCACGTCCGGGGTGGTCGCTGCGGCATCGGCGCCGTTGAACTTGCCGGCGGAGCTGACTTGCAGGGACGACACGCCGTCCACGGTGGTGATCTTCAGGAAGTGGTCAATCGTGCTGCCGCTTTCACCCTGCAACAAATCACGCAGGTCGATGCGGTCGCCTTCGCTGGCCTTGAAGTCCTTGATCACGTCGCTGCCGGTGTCGCCAGCCTTCCAGATGAAGGTGTCGGCACCTGAGCCGCCAATCAGGATGTCGTTGCCTTGGCCGCCGATCAGCGAGTCATTGCCGGTGCCGCCGAGCAGGATGTCATTGCCCTTGCCACCGTCGAGGAGGTCGTTGCCGCCCTGGCCGAAGAGAATGTCGTTGCCCGCGCCACCCAGCAGCGTGTCGTTACCATCGTGAGCGCCAGACACGTCGAACGCGGTGTAGTGCTCGGTGATGTACTGGTGCACGTTGCTGGTGGTGACTTTGCTGACGTCGACGCCGGTTTGCTGGGCGACGAACGCCTGCATCGCCTGATAACCCTCGCCGGCAATGCCATTGAAGCTCACCAGATCGCCGAACAGGAGGTCGTTGCCGTCACCGCCGCTGACCGTGTCGGCACCCGGCATTGTCGCTTCGGTATGGCCGATGATCGAGTTGGCCAGGTCCTTGGGGTCGATGTTGGTTTGTGGCGTTTGATCCGAATCGTACGGCTTGAGGTCGGTGAGGGTGACGTCCTTGTTCAGGCCGATGGCCTCCACCGTCGACACGTTGCTCAGCAACGTGAAGCTGCTGCTGGAGTTGTCGATGGTAGTGGAATCGGTGCTGCTGCCGGTGCCATCGCGATAGGACAATTCGTACGTACCGTTACCCTCGGCATGCAGGGTGCCCAGTTCGGAACTGCTCCAGCGGCCAGAGTTTTTCAGAGTCTGCAGCGTGACGTTGCCGGCGCTGTCGATGCTCAGGTAGTGAGTGCTGTCCAGATAGTTGGAATAGGTCTGCCCCAACTTGTAGTTGGTGGTGGTGATGACATCATCGAGCTTCACGTTGCCGTACAAGGTCGGGTTGGTCTGCTCGCCGCTCTGGTAGTAGGTCGGCTTGCCATCGGTGATGAAGTACGTGAGGTTCTTCGCACCGGTGTTGGCAATGGCGTCAGCACTCTGGAACCAATTGGCCGTGGTTTTGAACACGTCCTCGTAGTTGGTGCCGCCGCCCGACGACATCGAATCCAGAACGGATTTGAGCAAAGTCAGCGCGTTCGGGTCGTTCAGGTTCACCGACACCGATTTGTTGACCTGAGTATCGAAGTCCACCAGGAAGATATTCACGGTCCCGGAGTTGCCGCCCAGGCTTTGCTTGAGGGTGTTGAACACCGCCGTCAACGAATCCTTGGCGGCATTGATCGACGTGCTGCTCATGCTGCCCGAGCTGTCGACCATGAACGCGATGTTGTAATTGGTGCCTGGCACCACGGTCAGCCCGCCGATGTCGGCGATCATGATGTCGTTGCCGTCGGTGCCGGTGATCGTGTCGTCGGCCGCCGTGGCGGTCACGGCGTTGTAGACCGCCGGGTATACCGTGACCGGAATCTGCGCGGTGCTCAGTGCGGAACCACCGAGTGCTTCGGTGGATGTCGAGGTCACGGTCAGGGTGAACTGGCCGTTGTAGTACGGCGGCGGGGTGACGGTCAGGCTGCCGAGATTCCAGCCGGTAACGTTGGCTTCGCCGTTGGTGGTGGTGAAGGTGTGGCCCGCGCCATCGCTGAGCACGGAGCCCGCCGGCATACCGCTGATCTTCACGCTCAGGCTTTCAGAGCCGTCGGTGTCGGTCAGTGCGGTCTTGATCGCGGACAGGTGAACGCTGGTGCCTTCGGCGCCTTCGTTGAGTTTGTAGCCGTTGTAGTAGCCTTCGCCATTGGTGCCGTGCAGGTCGGAAACCGTCACGCCAGAGGCGGCCAGATCCGCCACGCCGGTGTACAGCGGCACGCCGGCGCTGCTCAGGTCGACCGCTGTACCGCCGTTGACCGACAGGTTGACGTCATAGCTGCCGGGGCCACTCTGGTTGTGGTGGTAGATGTCCAGGGTGTAGTAACCGCTGGTGGTCGGGGTGAACGAACCATTCAGCTTGCCGCCTGCACCCCAAGTCGTCGCGGCCACGTTCTGGCCACCGATGGTCACCAACAGGCTGTCATCGCCGGTACCGCTGAAGGTGTACGTCTTGCCGGCTTCCAGGTAGATCAGGCCGGATGTTTTCGAGGCCGTGCCGGCGGTGACGCCGCCGTCGGACTGAACGTTGGTCACGGTGCCGGTGGAGTTCGGCGTGCCTGCGGCGTCGATGACCGATTTCAGCGTGCCGGACGGCGCGCCACTACCATCGGTGCCCAGGCCCGACAGGCCGGTCCAGACTTCCTTGATCAGTCCGGTGGACTTGACGCTGTTGTCCGCGACGCTCAGGGATGGCGCGTCGGCAACCGGCGTGATGTCGATTTTCACCGTGCCGGTGTTGCCCAACAGTTGACCGTCGGTTGGCTGGAACTGGATCTGCGCGTAGTCCGCCTG
Organism: Pseudomonas sp. 05N434; assembly: GCF_056396965.1. Classification (NCBI taxonomy): domain Bacteria; kingdom Pseudomonadati; phylum Pseudomonadota; class Gammaproteobacteria; order Pseudomonadales; family Pseudomonadaceae; genus Pseudomonas; species Pseudomonas sp. 05N434. The sequence goes on along the minus strand of NZ_JBFTMK010000184.1, from coordinate 1,443 downwards.
GTTATTGCCCGCACCGCTGCCACCATAGCCGTCAACGCCCGATTCATTGGCATCCGGCGTGAAGCGCAACTTGCCGGCGTCGATGTCGGCCTTGCTGATGGTCTGGTTGGTCGTTACGTCTTTCCAGGTCGCACCGTCCAGGTACTGCAATTTGCCTTCGCCCGGCAGCTGAGTGATTTTCACCCCCAGGTTGGCGGCCGGACTGTCGACATCGCTGACGCCGAAGGTCGACCAGCCGAGGATCAGCGGGGTGTCTTCGGTACCGGTGACGTTAACTGGCGCGGCGGTCGGTGCGTCATTCACGGCCACCACGTTGACCGTGGTGGTTGCGGTGTTGGAGTAATTGCTGCCATCGGTCACCGTCACGGTGATGATCMGCGGCACGGTGCTTGGATCCTCACTGCTGTTGGTGAAGCTGATGTTTTTGATCTGCTGCATGTAGTCGGCCAGCGTCGCGTTGCCCGACAGGGTCAGGGTGACCGTACCGTCCTGGCTGTTGGCGTTGATGCTGATGCCATTGACACTGTTGCCGAGGTTCAGCGCATCGCCCGGCTGACGGTTGGTCAGCACGATAGTGGCGCCGGTCAGCATCGTGCTGTCCGGGTCGGTGATGCTCAGGTCGGTGTCGCCGATCGAGACGCCCTGGCCGGTGGTGCCTTCGGTGAAGGTCACGTTGTAGTTGGCCCCGGTGGCGCCGCTGGAGTTGTTGGCGTCCAGGTCGAGAACCGGCGCGGCATCGTTGTCGATGATCGAGGTGCTGACGCTGCCGTTGGTGCTGCTGACCGCGAGGTTTTCGAAGTTGCCGCCGGTGGCCGAGTCGATCTTGACCACGAAGTTCTCGGTACCCTCGGTGAGCTTGTCCTCCAGCGTCGCGACGTTGAAGCTCGCGCTGCTCGCGCCGGCCGGGATCTTCACGGTGTACACGCCGGTGAAGTCCGAACCGTCGGCGGCGGTACCGCTGTAGACGATTTTCAGGGTCACTTCGTTCTGCGCCGGGTGGGTCAGGCTGACGGTGTAACTGGCGGTCTGGCCTTCGGTCACCGAGGTACTGCCGCTGATGCTGACTTCGGTTTTGTCGATGGTATCGGTGACGGTGGTGACCGCCGGGGCAGTGTTCGGCACCAGGTTCTCGAAATTGCCACCGGTGGCGGTGGAGATGGTGGCCTGGACCGTGCCCGCATCCTTGTAAACGTCATCGGATGGAGCCGGGACGGTCACGGTGCCGGTGGTTTTACCGGCRTCGATGGTGATTACGGCGCCRTTGCTCAGGGTCACGGTGACCGGTGTGCCGGCGGCRTTGGTCAGGGTTGCGGTGTAAGTGATCTGGCCACCTTCGGCTACCGAGTTGGATGCGCTCAGGCTGAGGTTGGTGGTGTCGACGGTGTCGGTCACGGTGGTGCTGACCGGCGTTTTGTCCGCCACCAGGTTCTCGTAGTTGCCGCC
>NZ_JBFTMK010000183.1:0-8336 GCF_056396965.1 Pseudomonas sp. 05N434 | reverse complement strand
CGATGAACGATAACGCGGTGTACCTGATACACCGCGTCGTCTGAATCGCCAGCAAGCCGGCTCCTACAGTGTTTTGTGGTGCTGCAAAGTCTGCATTTCACCGCGACAAATTGACCCGATAGACAAAAGGATCGGCTCTTGCCGTGCCTTTTGCGTCGCGCTCTGAGAAAATGCCCGCACTTTTTTTCCGGATGCCGACATGACTGCCCTGAAGAACGACCGTTTCCTTCGCGCCCTGCTCAAGCAACCCGTAGACGTCACCCCAGTGTGGATGATGCGTCAGGCCGGTCGCTACCTGCCGGAATACCGCGCCAGCCGTGCCAAGGCCGGTGACTTCATGAGCCTGTGCATGAACCCGGCGTTCGCTTGCGAAGTCACGATGCAACCGCTCGACCGCTATCCGCAACTGGACGCGGCGATCCTCTTCTCCGACATCCTGACCATCCCCGATGCCATGGGCCAGGGCCTGTACTTCGAGACCGGTGAAGGTCCACGCTTCAAGAAAGTCGTCAGCACCCTGGCTGACATCGAAGCCTTGCCGATTCCTGATCCACAGAAAGACCTCGGCTACGTCATGGACGCAGTCAGCACCATCCGCCGCGAACTGAACGGCCGTGTGCCGCTGATCGGTTTTTCCGGCAGCCCATGGACCCTGGCCACCTACATGGTTGAAGGCGGTTCGTCGAAAGACTTCCGCAAGACCAAGGCCATGCTCTACGACAACCCGCAAGCCATGCACCTGCTGCTGGACAAGCTTGCGCAGTCGGTCACCTCGTACCTCAATGGCCAGATCCTGGCCGGCGCACAAGCAGTGCAGATCTTCGACACCTGGGGCGGAAATCTCTCGGCGGCGGCGTACCAGGAATTCTCCCTGGCCTACATGCGCAAAATCGTCAGCGGCCTGATCCGCGAACATGAAGGCCGCAAAGTGCCGGTCATCCTGTTCACCAAGAATGGCGGCCTGTGGCTGGAAAGCATCGCCGACGCCGGCGCTGATGCGCTGGGCCTGGACTGGACTTGCGACATCGGTGAGGCCCGTCAACGCGTCGGCAACAAAGTCGCCCTGCAAGGCAACATGGACCCGACCGTGCTTTACGCCAAGCCAGAAGCCATCCGCGCCGAAGTCGGCCGGATTCTCGCCAGCTACGGCAAGGGCAGCGGCCACGTGTTCAACCTCGGCCATGGCATTACCCCGGAAGTCGATCCGGAGCACGCAGGCGCTTTCTTGCGCGCGGTGCATGAGCTGTCGGCGCAGTATCACGAGTGATCGTCGCCCGATAAAAAACGCCCGGCATTTGCCGGGCGTTTTTGCATCAAAATCAAAAAGATCGCAGCCTTAAGCTTTCAAATTCTCCAACGGCGGCAACTTCGCCAATTTCAACGCCACCAACAGCGCAATCACTAGCAATCCGCTGATGAACAGCCCGATCCCGTTCCAGCCACCCAGATGCCAGGCCATACCGCCCGCCGTCCCCGCGATACTCGACCCGGCGTAATAGCTGAACAGGTACAACGACGTCGCCTGCCCCTTGGCCTTGGTCGCGCGACGACCGATCCAGCTGCTGGCCACCGAATGCGCGCCGAAGAAGCCGAAGGTGAAGACCAGCATGCCGAAGATCACTACTGGCAGGGGCGTAAACATCGTCAACGCAAGGCCYGCGAGCATCACCACAATGGTTGCCCAGAGCACTTTGCGCCGGCCGAGCTGGTCGGCCAGGGCGCCGATTTTCGCCGAGCTGTAGATGCCCGACAGGTACACCACCGAGAGTAGCCCGACGAAGGCCTGGTCCATGTGATACGGCTCGGCCAGCAGGCGATAGCCGATGTAGTTGAACAGGGTAACGAACGCGCCCATCAGCACGAACGCTTCGACAAACAGCAGCGGCAGGCCGGCGTCGCGAAAGTGCATGGTGAAGCCGTCGAGCAGGCTACGCGGGTGCAGCGAGCGGGCGCGGAAGTTGCGCGATTCGGGGAGGATTTTCCAGAACACCGCGGCGGCAATCAGCGCCAGGCCGCCGATGACCAGCATTGCCGTGTGCCAGCTGACGAAGTCGATCAGCACCCCGACGATCAAGCGTCCACACATGCCGCCGATGGCATTGCCACCGATGTACAAGCCCATGGCCAGGCCAATGTGCTGCGGGTGGATCTCTTCGCTCAGGTAAGTCATCGCCACCGCCGCCAGACCGCTCAACGACAGCCCGACCAGCGCCCGCATCACCAGCACGCCTTGCCAGCTCGGCATCATGGCACTGGCCATGGTGCACAGTGCGGCGGCGAACAGTGCGGCGACCATCACCGGTTTACGCCCGATGCGATCGGAGATGGGGCCGGTGATCAGCAAGCCGATGGCGAGAAGGCCGGTGGCGACCGACAGGATCAGGCTGCTCTGGGCCGCATTGATGGAAAACTCGCGGGACAGCAGCGGCATCATCGGCTGTACGCAGTAGAGCAGGGCAAAGGTCGCGAAGCCTCCGGAGAACAGCGCCAGCACCGTGCGCATAAACATCGGTGTGCCTTTCTCGATGTAGATCTCGTTATGTTCAGCGACGACATCATTCAGCGCGGCGGGCGGGATTTCATGGGCGAGTGGGGCGACAGCAGTTTTCACTTCGGACCTCGGAGGACGCAGCCGGTCAGGCAATGAAAAAATCATATAGCTGGCTAATGTTTCTATCCAATATATTGTTCGACCTGTTTGATAGGTTTAACGACCTAATGGAGTTTTCATGGAATTGCGTCACCTGCGCTACTTCATTGCCGTCGCCGAAGAACTGCATTTCGGCCGCGCCGCCCAAGTGCTGGGCATCTCGCAGCCGCCGCTGAGCCAGCAGATTCAGGCGCTGGAACAGGAAGTGGGGGCGCGTCTGTTCGAGCGGACCAATCGTCGGGTCGAGCTGAGTGAGGCCGGTCGGCTGTTTCTGGAAGAGGCGCGGCTGGCGCTGGCTCAGGTCGACAAAGCGGCGGATGTGGCTCGGCGGGCACAACTTGGTGAATTGGGTGAACTGAAGATCGGCTTCACCTCGTCGGCGCCGTTCAACTCGACCATTCCCCAGGCGATTTTCTCATTTCGCCAGCGCTTCCCGGCGGTGCACCTGAACCTGCGGGAAATGAGCAGCACCCAAGTGGCCGATGCGCTGGTGGACGAGTCGATCGAGGTCGGCATCATGCGCCCGTTGGGCTTGCCGGACTCCCTCAGCGTGGTGGAACTGATGCGTGAGCCATTGGTGGCGGTGCTCAGCTCCAAGCATCCGCTGGTGGATGGCAGCGAAGAAGGTCTGTTCCTGTCCGCTCTGGCCCTCGAGCCGTTCGTATTTTTCCCGCGCAGCTATGGCAGCGGTCTGTACGCACAATTGCTCAGCCTGGCGCGGGACGCCGGCTTCAGCCCGCACTTTGCCCAGGAGGCGGGCGAGGCGATGACCATCATCGGGCTGGTGGCGGCGGGTTTGGGGGTATCGGTGTTGCCGGCGTCTTATCAGCGGATGCGTATCGATGGTGTGGTGTATCGGCCGTTGCTCGATCCGGAGGCGATTTCGGCGGTGTGGCTGGTGCAGCGCAAGGATCAGAAGTCGCCGATGGCCAAGGCGTTTGTGGAGTTGTTGACGCGTAAGGTTGAAGGGAAGTGAAAGCGAGCAAATCACCGCACTCAGGACACTTCAAGTAATGGATCCGTCCTAGTGATTTATCTGAGTTTTACGCAATCAAAGCCGCGGTACGCAACGCTCTTGGCCTGTGATGCCATCAGAGGTGGCACAGTTGGGCGAGTCGCCACCCGTTGTCTCCCGTTAAGTTTCAAGCAATACTGCCCGCGTTCCCGAAAGGGGCTTGTGAGACTCTGAGGATCCTGGGTAACCAGCCATCGCAGAGCCAGGCAGGTACCGGGCGATGACAAGCCGACCTGTTTGTGAAAGGGCGCCGAAAGGCGCCCTTTGTCGATTCTGGCGTTACTGAACCTTCGCCAAATCCCCTTTCAGCGCAACCCCGGTAATGATCGCCCCTGCGTGGCTCGTTTACGACCAGCGGCGGAAGATCAACGAGGTGTTGACCCCACCAAAAGCGAAGTTGTTGTTCATCACATACTGGTTGCTCATCTGCCGGAATTCGCCGCGCAGGTAATCGAGCTTGCCGCACTGCGGATCGACCTCATCGAGGTTGAAGGTGTGCACGTACAGGTCGCGGTTCATCATTTCGATGCTGAACCAGGACTCCAGCGCGCCGCAGGCTCCCAGGGTGTGGCCGAGGAAGCTCTTCTGCGAGCTGATCGGCATGTGTTCGCCGAACAAACTGTTGGTCGCCAGTGTTTCGGCAATGTCGCCCTGCTCTGTAGCGGTGCCGTGACCATTTACATAGCCGATGGCGCTTGGGTCGAGCCCGGCGTCTTCCAAAGCCAGCTCCATGGCCCGGCGCATGGTGATCAGCTCGGGGCGGGTGGCATGCTGGCCATCGGCGTTGCTGCCGAAACCGACGATCTCGGCGTGGATGCGGGCGCCACGCGCCAGGGCGTGTTCGAGCTCTTCGAGTACCAGCATGCCGCCGCCCTCACCGATGACCAGGCCATCGCGGCCGCTGTCGTAAGGGCGCGGGCTGGTTTGCGGGGCATCGTTTTTCAGGCTGGTGGCGTAGAGCGCATCGAACACCATGGCCTCGGTCGGGCACAGCTCTTCGGCGCCGCCGGCGAGCATCAGCGGCAGGCGGCCGAACTTGATCGACTCGTAGGCGTAACCGATGCCCTGGCTACCGCTGGTGCAGGCACTGGAGGTCGGGAYCAGTCGGCCGGTGAGGCCGAAGAAGATGCTGATATTCGCTGCCGTGGTGTGCGGCATCATCCGCACGTAGGAGTTGGCGTTCAGGCCTTCGGCCACCGAATTGAGCAACATTTTGCCGAACGCCTTGATCTCGTCGGTGCTGCCGGTGGACGAGCCGCAGGACACGCCCATGCGCCCGTCTTTGATCGACTCATCACCCAGCAGCCCGGCGTCCGCCAGGGCCTGTTCTGCAGCGCCGACTGCCAGCCGCGATACCCGGCCCATGCTGCGCAGTTGCTTGCGCGTCCAGTGGCCGGGCACCTCGAAGTCGTCTATCGGCCCGGCCAGGCGGGTATTGAGTTCGGTAAAGCGATCCCACTCGTGCATGCGACGAATGCCGCTGCGGTTGGCGGCAAAGTTGGCGGCGATGGTGTCCCAGTCGCTGCCCAGTGAGGTGATGCCGGCCATGCCGGTGACGACGACGCGCTTCATCAGCACAGGCCTCCGTTGACGGCCAGAACCTGCCGGGTGATGTACGAAGCTTCCGCCGACATCAGGAAATTCACTGCGCTGGCCACCTCTTCCGGGGTGCCCATGCGTTGTGCGGGGATCATTTTCATCAGTTCTTCCACCGGCACGTTTTCATCGAGCATCGCCGTGTCGATCAGGCCGGGTGCGACACAGTTAACCGTGATTTTGCGCTTGCCCAGCTCAATCGCCAATGCCTTGGCCGCGCCGATCAGACCGGCCTTGGACGCGCTGTAATTGACCTGCCCGCGATTGCCGATCAGCCCGGACACCGAAGTAATGCAGACAATCCGCCCGGCGGCGCGACGACGGATCATCGGCATCATCACCGGGTGCAGCACGTTGTAGAAACCGTCGAGGTTGGTGCGCATCACCACATCCCAATCCTCCTCGCTCAGGGCCGGAAAAGCACCGTCGCGGGTCAGGCCGGCGTTGAGCACCACGCCGTAATAGGCGCCATGGGCTTCGACATCGGCTTCAAGGATCGCTTTGCAGCTGGCGCGGTTGCTGACGTCGAATTGCAGGATGCGCGCGTTGCGGCCCAAGGTTTCCACTTCGGCTTTGACGGCTTCGGCGTCCGCCAAGCCGCTGCGGCAGTGCAGCACGATGTCATGCCCCGCTCGGGCCAGACGCAATGCGATGGCGCGGCCAATACCACGGCTGGAGCCGGTGACCAGTACGGATTCAGTCATCACTCGACTCCTTGGGATTCATGCAGATATTGAGCGGCTTGAGGCGGGCGGAACACGTTCAACCGAGCGGTCGCGTGGATGCCGGGGGCGGTGATGTGGCATTCGAATACGCCCATGCCGTTATCGTCTTCCAGCGAGCGTATCCCGTGGATAGTCAGCTCGGTGCCGGCGGGGAAGTGTTCCACGTTGCATTCGAATTTGCGGCTGCCGAGCAGGAAGCCCAGTTCCACCGCATTGCCTTTCTGGCGCGCATGGCAGCCGGCATAAGCGGCGACGCTCTGGGCCATCAGCTCGATGCCGACCCAGGCCGGCAGACTGCCGTCGGGGCGATTGAACAGGCCGCCGGGTTTGACGGTGAGTCGGGTATAGATCTGCTCGTCGTCGAACGACAGGATCTGATCGATGAGGATCATGTCGCCGGCATGGGGCAGCAATTCGGCGAGCGGCCAGGTAATCATGAGGCGTCTCCGATAATCAGGCTGACGTTATTGCCACCAAAGGCAAAGGAATTACTCATCAGGTAGCGGGGTGCAATGGACGTCAGGTGGTCGGTCGGGGTCACCCAATGCAACGCCGGCAACTCGGGGTCGGGCTGCTCGTCCCAGACATGGGGCGGCAGGGCATGCTCGTGGTTATCCGCGCTCAGGCTCAACCAGCAGAACGCCGCTTCCAGGGCACCAGCGGCGCCGAGGGTATGGCCGGTCATCGGTTTGGTCGACGAGCAGGGCACGCCTTGTGGAAACAGCGCCGTCACAGCCAGGCTTTCCATTGCGTCATTGTGTTGGGTGGCGGTGCCGTGCAGGTTCAGATAGYTGATCTGTTGGGGTTGCAGGCCTGCGCGGCTCAAGGCTTTGTGCATGGCTTGCCGGGCGCCACGGCCGGTGGGTTCCGGCGCGGAAATATGGTGTGCATCGGAGCTGGCGCCACTGCCGAGCAAAGCAATCGGTTGGCTGCTGCCGGCGGTTTTGCTCATCAGGAACAGCACCGCGGCTTCGCCGATATTGATGCCGTTGCGGTTCGCCGAAAACGGGTTGCAGCGCTGCTCGGACACCGCTTCCAGGGCCGAGAAACCGTTGAGGGTCAGCTTGCACAAGCTGTCGACACCACCGCACAACACGGCGTCGCACATGCCCAGGTCGAGCAGTCGTTGGGCACTCATCAGCGCGCGGGCGCTGGAGGTGCAGGCGGTGGAGATCACATAGGCCGGGCCGCTCAATTGCAGCCAGTCGGCGAGAAACGTCGCCGGAGCGCCGAGCTCTTGCTGCTGATAGTCATAATCGGCCGGGAAGTGATGTTCGCGGATGTAATGGGCCAGGCCGCGGCTGGCTTCGTCGATGCCTGAGGTGCTGGTGCCCAGAATGACGCCGATACGGTCGCGGCCGTAGGTCTGGATCGCCTGCTCGATGTCTTGGCGAATTTGCAGCGCGGCCTCCAGCAGCAATTGATTGTTGCGACTGCTTTGATGAGCCAGCTCAACCGGAATCGGTGCCAGCTCACCACGCACCGCCGCCACGGGCAACGAGCGCTCCGCGACCCAGCCGGCCTCGTTGCGTATGCCCGAGCAATCGCCGGCAAACAGGTTGCGGGCGACTTCCTGCTTGTCGCGGCCGAGGGCGCAGATTACCCCGAGGGCATTCAGGTAAGCGGTCATGGCGTGTTTTCGCCTAACGGGGTGACGCGATAGTGCGGGCCTTGGGACACGTTCAATTCAAAGCTCGGTGGTTGCGAAAGACTTGGTTGTGAATAGCGGATGTTCCAGCGCGCTGACAATGACCGTTGCCCGTCATGCTGCCGGGCGGCGGGATAGTTGCCGTGCAACTCGCCTTCGGGGGTCAATGCAAACAACAGGGCGGCGAACAGCTCCCGGGCTTCCGGATTGGGTGGTAGCAGACCGTCGGCTTGCCATTGGCCATCGATCAGTTTCTGTCGTGCCACGGGAATCCCCAACGGGTCCATCATCGACCAGCGAATGCCCGGGCCTTCACGCTGGATCACCAGGAGCCAGTCCTGACGCTGCTCGGCCATCTGCCGTTCGATATGCAGTTGCAGTGGCAACGCCAGGTTCGGGGTTCGCTCGGGCAGCGGCGTCTGGCTGGCGCAGGCGCTCAGCAGCAGGACACAACCCAGAAGCAGCAAACGGATCATCAGACACTCTCTTCAAGGGGCTTGCGCGCGACCACATTGACCAGGGTTTCTTCCCGTTGGCCAAAGGGTTTTGGCTGGCGCAAGCCGAAGCGTTCAAGCAGGCCGAAATCCTTGGCGCGACTCCACCACAAGTAAGGGTAAGACACGTTTTTCGGGCTAAATTCAAAACCCTGCCGACGAATCATCTCCAGGTAGCCGGCGGCACTCTTTTGCACGTGCATCGGGT
>NZ_JBFTMK010000182.1:0-8352 GCF_056396965.1 Pseudomonas sp. 05N434 | reverse complement strand
TTCCTGCCGAATCGCTGGTGCTGGAAGACGTCGCCAGTCCTGTTGCGAAGAAGAACGAAATCCTGCTGGACGTGCACGCGGCCGGGGTGAATTTCCCGGACACGCTGATCATCGAGGGCAAATACCAGTTCAAACCGCCCTTCCCGTTTTCACCGGGTGGCGAAGCGGCTGGCGTGGTCAGCGCGGTGGGGGAAAAGGTCAGCCACCTCAAGGTCGGTGACCGGGTCATGGCCCTGACTGGCTGGGGCAGTTTCGCCGAGCAGGTCGCGGTGCCGGGCTACAACGTGCTGCCGATCCCGCCATCGATGGACTTCAACACTGCCGCCGCTTTCAGCATGACCTACGGCACTTCGATGCACGCCCTCAAGCAACGAGGCAACCTGCAACCCGGCGAAACCTTGCTGGTGCTCGGCGCGTCCGGCGGCGTCGGCCTCGCCGCCGTGGAAATCGGCAAAGCCATGGGCGCCCGGGTGATCGCCGCCGCGAGCAGTGCGGAAAAACTCGCGGTGGCCAAAGCCGCCGGCGCCGATGAGCTGATCAACTACAGCGAAACCAGCCTCAAGGACGAAATCAAACGCCTGACCGACGGCCAGGGCGCCGACGTGATCTACGACCCGGTGGGCGGGGACCTGTTCGACCAGGCCATCCGCGCCATCGCCTGGAACGGTCGTCTTCTGGTGGTCGGTTTCGCCAGTGGACGTATCCCCGAACTGCCAGTGAACCTGGCACTGCTCAAAGGTGCTGCAGTGGTCGGCGTGTTCTGGGGCTCGTTTGCCCAGCGCCAACCACAGGACAACGCGGCGAACTTCCAGCAGTTGTTTCACTGGTTCGCCGAAGGCAAATTGAAGCCGCTGGTGTCGCAGGTGTATCCACTGAGCAATGCGGCGCAGGCGATCAATGATCTTGGCCAGCGCAAGGCGGTCGGAAAGGTGGTCGTGCAGGTTCGTTGATCGTTTTCAAGCCAGGTCGCAGCCTGCGACCTGGCTCCGTCATCCCTGTACCGACTCTCATTTATACCTGAGCGACATGTTCATAAAGGAACATGCAATCTCCAACATTTCCGCTGTTTTGCCGATGCGAACCGGTGCTATTTTCGGTAACGAAACTGTAACATTCGCATCCGCAGTCAAAACAAGAAATCTGGAGCTCTTGAATGTTTGCTTTCTTTCGTCCTGCCGCACATCAGGCTCCATTGCCTGAAGAAAAAATAGACAGCACCTACCGACGCCTTCGCTGGCAGATCTTCGCCGGGATTTTCATTGGCTATGCCGGTTACTACCTGCTGCGCAAGAACTTCACCCTGGCGTTCCCGGACCTGATCGCCCAAGGCTATACAAAAGGCCAACTGGGTGTGGCGATGTCGGCGATTGCAATCGCCTACGGCCTGTCCAAGTTTCTGATGGGCATCGTGTCCGACCGCTCCAACCCGCGTTACTTCCTGCCCTTTGGCCTGGTGGTGTCCGCCGCGGTGATGTTCGTTTTCGGTTTCGCACCTTGGGCCACCTCCAGCGTGACCATGATGTTCATCCTGCTGTTCATCAACGGCTGGGCGCAAGGCATGGGCTGGCCGCCGAGCGGGCGAACCATGGTGCATTGGTGGTCACAGAAAGAGCGTGGCGGCGTGGTTTCGGTCTGGAACACCGCGCATAACGTTGGCGGTGGCTTGATCGGCCCGCTGGCGATTCTCGGCATGGGCTGGTTCAACGACTGGCACAGCAAGTTCTACGTACCGGCTGCCGTGGCGCTGTTGGTCGCCGTGTTTGCCTTCATCGTGATGCGCGATACTCCGCAGTCGACGGGCCTGCCGCCGATTGAGAAGTACAAAAACGATTACCCGGAAGGCTACGACGCCAGTCACGAAGAGGAATTCAGCGCCAAGGACATCTTCGTCAAATACGTGCTGCGCAACAAAATGCTCTGGTTCATCGCACTGGCTAACGTTTTCGTCTACCTGCTGCGCTACGGCATTCTGGACTGGGCGCCGACCTACCTCAAAGAGGTCAAGCACTTCGACTTCGACAAGACCTCGTGGGCTTACTTCCTGTACGAGTGGGCGGGCATTCCCGGCACGCTGCTGTGCGGCTGGATGTCGGACAAGATCTTCCGTGGCAACCGTGGCCTGACCGGCATGGTGTTCATGGCGTTGGTGACCGTTGCGACGATCGTGTATTGGCTGAATCCACCGGGCAATCCGATGATCGACATGATCTCGCTGTTCGCCATCGGCTTCCTGATCTACGGCCCGGTGATGCTGGTCGGCCTGCAGGCGCTGGAACTGGTGCCGAAGAAGGCCGCGGGTACGGCGGCAGGCTTTACCGGCCTGTTCGGTTACTTGGGTGGTTCCGTCGCGGCCAGTGCCATGATGGGCTACACCGTGGACTATTTCGGCTGGAATGGCGGCTTCATTCTGTTGGTCGTTGCCTGCCTGCTGGCGATGGCGTTCCTGGCACCCACCCTGGGCCACAAAAACGTCGCCAGTCAGGGCCGCGAAGCGCTCGCCTGATCTGCCTTTGATTTACAGCGCTTGAGCCGCGCCTCCAGATTCCGGTCTGGCATGGCGTGGCTACGCAGGGCGTGGGCGGTCTGCTCGACATACTCGCGAGTAGTGCCATAGCGCCCGCAAGCGTTCTCGAATACTTGGCTCAGCACGTGATCCGGCAAGTTGCCGGCATAGCTGGGCAGGTGCCGCTCCAATACAAATCCCAATGCCTGAACCTGGTTTCCGTTTTCAAGACGGCAGTTGAGCCAGTGTGGACGATAGGAAGGGAATGGCATCTCGCGCTGCCAGAGTGCATAAAGTGAAGCCTCGAGTTGTTCTTCGGGCAAACGATAGGCGAACCCGCTGCACGAACCACCGCGATCCAGGCCAAATACCAGCCCCGGCACTTCCGGCGTGCCGCGATGCTCGTGGGACCACAGGTACAAACCGCGATGGTAGCCATGCACCCGGCCGCGCACCCGCTCAACCGCCGCACATTCAGGCCGCCAGATCAGCGAACCATACGCGAATAACCAGACCGGCCCACCCTTGTGGCGCGCCATGGTCGACTGCATCGAACTGAGCAATTGTTCGTGTGTAAGCTGCGGCCCCAGATCGAGCCGCGGAGGGTAAGCCAGATTCAAAAAAGCAGATTCAATGGCGCTCATGGCAATAAAATTTTGGCCCAGCAATTATTACAAAATATAAACAACTTTCACTTCATAGAACATATAGCAGTAATACTAAAACGAAAAGTACTAAGCGCCCTATGACCTTGCGCCCCCTATAAAAAATCCAATACTGAAGCTGGAGGGCTTGGCGATATACCCTAATATCATTTAAGAGAATTCTTAAATACCAGAACGAAATATACATAAGCATTCGGCGCGTCTAGGATAAAGCTCACCTAGGAGAAAATGCCTACAAACCCTTCGGATTTACCGCCTACCCATTGCAGCTTTACGTCGCGTATAACGGCCACCCAAAGACGCAAACCAAACTGCCTCAAAGGCCTGAACAATGAAAACACCATGGATTTACGGGTTACTTCTAATGCTCACGGCGCAGCACTCGCTGGCCGAGGACACCTCTGCGAAAGACACCGGCTCCTGGTATTTGCAGGCCAGCGTCTATACCAGACACTTCTCCCCCGACTCCGACCACAATAACAATCAGGACCTCATCGGTCTTGAGCGCGAGCAAGCGTCCGGTTGGTTGTTTGGTGGCGCAACTTTTCGCAACTCGTTCAGCCAGCGTTCATATTATGCGTATGCGGGCAAACGCTACGAGAGTGCTGACTATCCCGTGTACATAAAACTCACCGGTGGTCTGTTGCAAGGTTATAGCGGCAAGTCTCAGGACAAGATCCCTCTGAATCACTTCGGGGTCGCGCCGGTGATCATTCCTTCAGTCGGGGCACACTACGGACCATTGGCAGCCGAGCTGGTGTTGCTCGGCTTCAATGCCGCCATGGTGACAACCGGGGTGCGCTTCTAGAACGGTTCACGCACCTATGATCGCGGGGCGTAAGCAAATACATCGGCACGCATTTGATGGGCATCCATCCCCGCTTCGACCAAAGCATCGAGCGTGCCATAGACCATGGCTGGAGAGCCGCTGGCATAGACGTGCAGTGCTTTCAGATCAGGGAAATCTTCACACACCGCCTCATGCAACATGCCGCAACGCCCCTGCCAACCACATTGATCGCTGACGACTTTATGCAGGAACAGATTGGGCAGCTTCAGCCATTCATCCCAATGTTCGATCTCATAAAAGTCTTCGGGACGACGTACGCCCCAATACAGGTGCACCGGATGCTTGAAGCCCGTGGCGCGGCAATGTTCGATCAGGCTGTGAATCTGGCCCATGCCGGTACCGGCAGCAATCAGTACGAGAGGACCGTTCGGCAGTTCCGCCAGATGGGTGTCGCCGAACGGCATCTCGATCCGCACCATCGGGTTGCGCTGGAGCTGTTCGATCAGGCTCAGCGCGCTGCTTTCGCGCGCCAGCACATGAATTTCCAGGTCGCGGCCGGAATGCGGTGCAGAGGCCAGGGAAAAAGCGGATTTCTCGCCACTCTCACGCTCGATCATCAGGTACTGGCCGGCGTGATAGCGCGGCGGCTTGCCCGCTGGCGCACGCAGACGCACGCGCCAGGTATCGCCACCGACGTCCCTGCATTCAATGACCTGACACGACACGCTGCGCACCGGCAGTTCTCCCAGCGCGAGCACGCCATCCCACAACACGATGCAGTCTTCCAGCGGCTCTGCAATGCAAGTGTAGAACTCGCCATGGTCGCGCACATCGCCAGCCTGTTCGACCCGCCCTTCCACCAGCAATGCGCCGCACACATGGCAATTGCCGTTACGACAGCTTTGCGGGCATTCATAGCCCAGGCGCCGCGCGCCATCGAGAATCCGCTCGCCGGGCAGAATCTCAAGCACTGCTCCGGAGGGCTGCAAGGTTACACGCATCAATCTATTCCTAACTGATTCCAGATGGCATCGATCCGTTGGGTAACGGCTTCATCCTTGACGATGACCCGGCCCCACTCACGGGTGGTTTCGCCTGGCCATTTATGCGTGGCATCGAGCCCCATCTTCGAACCCAGGCCGGAGACCGGCGAGGCGAAGTCCAGGTAGTCGATCGGCGTGTTATCGATCATCACCGTGTCGCGCTTGGGGTCCATGCGCGTGGTAATGGCCCAGATCACGTCGTTCCAGTCCCGTGCGTTGATATCGTCGTCGGTGACGATAACGAACTTGGTGTACATGAACTGTCGCAAAAACGACCAGACACCGAGCATTACCCGCTTGGCGTGACCGGGATACGACTTCTTCATGGTCACGATGGCCATGCGGTACGAGCAGCCTTCGGGTGGCAGGTAGAAGTCTGTGATCTCCGGGAATTGCTTCTGCAGGATCGGTACGAACACTTCGTTCAGCGCCACACCGAGAATCGCCGGCTCATCCGGCGGACGGCCGGTGTAGGTGCTGTGGTAGATCGGCTTGATCCGATGGGTGATGCGCTCGACGGTGAACACCGGGAAGCTGTCGACTTCGTTGTAGTAGCCGGTGTGGTCGCCGTACGGACCTTCATCGGCCATTTCGCCCGGATGAATCACGCCTTCGAGGATGATTTCGGCCGTGGCCGGTACTTGCAGGTCGTTGCCGCGGCATTTCACCAGTTCGGTGCGATTGCCCCGCAGCAGACCGGCGAAAGCGTATTCGGAGAGGCTGTCCGGCACCGGCGTCACGGCGCCAAGAATGGTGGCCGGGTCAGCGCCCAGCGCCACGGACACCGGGAACGGCTGGCCGGGGTGTTTTTCGCACCATTCGCGGTAATCCAGCGCGCCGCCACGGTGGCTTAACCAGCGCATGATCACCTTGTTGCGACCGATCACCTGTTGACGGTAAATGYCGAGGTTCTGGCGATCCTTGTTCGGACCTTTGGTGACAGTCAGGCCCCAGGTGATCAGCGGGCCGACATCGCCTGGCCAGCAGGTCTGCACCGGCAACATCGCGAGGTCGACATCGTCGCCTTCGATGACCACTTCCTGGCACACCGCGTCCTTGACGACTTTCGGCGCCATCGAGATGATCTTGCGAAAGATCGGCAGCTTGGACCAGGCGTCCTTCAAACCTTTCGGCGGCTCGGGCTCCTTGAGGAACGCCAGCAACTTGCCGATTTCGCGCAACTCGCTCACCGCCTCTGCGCCCATGCCCAGCGCCACGCGCTCAGGCGTACCGAACAGATTGCCGAGCACAGGGATGTCATAACCCGTGGGCTTTTCGAAAAGCAGGGCCGGGCCTTTGGCGCGCAATGTGCGGTCGCAGACCTCGGTCATTTCGAGCACTGGGGACACCGGAACCTGGATGCGCTTGAGTTCGCCGCGCTGTTCCAGACCGCTGATAAAGTCGCGCAAGTCGCGATACTGCATGCGTGAGCCTCGTTTTGGCCGTGGCGTTCGGGGGTGGCAGTTTAGCGCCGAACCCCTCAGTTCAGAACCACGAACTGCCGTTGATCAAAAATCAGATAGCAAAAAGCCGGGTTTCCCCGGCTTTTTGGCCTGTTCGATTTACTTGCGTTTCATCGACAGGAAGAACTCGTCGTTGGTCTTGGTCTGTTTCAGCTTGTCGACCAGGAACTCGATGGCAGAGACTTCATCCATCGGGTGCAGCAGTTTGCGTAGGATCCACATACGCTGCAGTTCGTCGTCGRCTGTCAGCAACTCTTCGCGGCGAGTACCGGAGCGGTTGATGTTGATGGCCGGGAACACACGTTTTTCGGCGATCTTGCGATCCAGAGGCAGTTCCATGTTGCCGGTGCCTTTGAATTCTTCGTAGATCACTTCGTCCATCTTCGAACCGGTTTCAACCAGCGCGGTAGCGATGATGGTCAACGAGCCGCCTTCTTCGATGTTCCGTGCAGCACCGAAGAAACGTTTCGGTTTCTCCAGGGCGTGGGCATYGACACCACCGGTSAGSACCTTGCCGGAGCTCGGGATCACGGTGTTGTAGGCACGYGCCAGACGRGTGATGGAGTCGAGCAGRATSACCACGTCCTTCTTGTGCTCGACCAGACGCTTGGCCTTCTCGATCACCATTTCAGCAACCTGCACGTGGCGGGTTGGCGGCTCGTCGAACGTCGAGGCAACCACTTCGCCGCGCACGGTGCGCTGCATTTCGGTCACTTCTTCCGGACGCTCGTCGATCAACAGCACGATCAGGTGAACTTCAGGATTGTTACGCGCGATGTTTGCCGCGATGTTCTGCAGCATGATCGTTTTACCGGCTTTCGGCGGAGCAACGATCAGGCCGCGCTGGCCTTTGCCGATCGGGGCGCACAGGTCGATGACACGACCGGTCAAGTCTTCGGTGGAACCGTTACCGGCTTCCATCTTCATGCGCACGGTCGGGAACAGCGGGGTCAGGTTCTCGAAGAGAATCTTGTTTTTCGCGTTCTCGGGACGATCGTAGTTGATCGTGTCGACCTTGAGCAGCGCGAAATACCGCTCGCCTTCCTTCGGAGGACGGATCTTGCCAACGATGGTGTCACCGGTGCGCAAGTTGAAGCGACGGATCTGGCTCGGCGAGACGTAGATATCGTCCGGGCCGGCGAGATAGGAAGCGTCAGCGGAGCGCAGGAAGCCGAAGCCGTCCTGGAGAATCTCCAGCACGCCATCACCGGAGATTTCCTCGCCGCTTTTAGCGTGCTTTTTGAGCAGGGAGAAAATCACGTCCTGCTTGCGCGAACGGGCCATATTTTCTATGCCCATCTGTTCGGCCAATTCGAGCAGTTCGGTAATCGGCTTTTGCTTGAGTTCAGTCAGATTCATATAGGAATGACGTAATCATTTATGGAGGGGGGAAATTAAGCTTTTGGCTTAATGAGGCCGCGCCGCAGAGAAGGCGACAGGATCGCGTACTTATTCGAAAAGGAGTGCGTCGGCGACGGCTAGCAGGGGGCAGTGGAGAAACCAGTGCGGGGCCGAATGTACCACCTGAGTTTCGGAGCGTCTAGCCCTCAATAACGAAAAGGCCCCGCATAATGCGGGGCCTTTTCATGACGCTTTATAACAACGCTTAGATGTTGGCGTCGAGGAAAGCGGCCAATTGCGACTTCGACAGCGCACCGACCTTGGTGGCTTCGACGTTGCCGTTCTTGAACAGCATCAGCGTCGGGATACCACGCACGCCATGCTTGGCCGGGGTTTCCTGGTTCTCGTCGATGTTCAGTTTGGCAACGGTCAGCTTGCCTTTGTAGGTCTCGGCAATTTCGTCCAGGACAGGAGCGATCATTTTGCAAGGGCCGCACCACTCAGCCCAGTAGTCGACCAGTACAGCGCCTTCGGCCTTGAGTACGTC
>NZ_JBFTMK010000181.1:0-8363 GCF_056396965.1 Pseudomonas sp. 05N434 | reverse complement strand
CTTCAACGCGCCATTGCCTGTTGCGAGGGCGCGGTCGTTGCGCCCTCGCTGGACCAGGCACCAGCGTCACCTCAGACTCCTCCGTTGGAATCGCTTTGGCGTTGATATAAATCAAATACCTTCGCCGGGCAGGCTACCGGCAGCAGCCCTCCATCATGGGTCGCTCTTGTTCATGGTTTTCAACCATTCCTGGTGGGCTTGACGGTATTTGTCATCCGCCAGTTTTTTCGCTGCAGAAAATCGTTGTATCGTCTGGGTCGAAACAGGCTCGCTCAACAACGCATAGGCTTGTTTGCTCAGTCGGTCGGCTTCGGAAAAGAGCTCCGCGCAACGATTGATTGATTCAGAACAGGCGGCGGATTTTGTCGTTGAATCATTGGCGATCATGGTCGTACTCCTCGATCCCGACCTCCTGTCATTTCTTCAAGTTTTGTAGCGTCGAGTACACCTTCCGCCGGCTCTACTCGTCACGCCTCCAGTCGATGTTCACCCCGAACTCGTCATCGCTGTACTGATAATCGGCGTGCCCTTTGAAGGCCGCTTTCAGTGCATGACCCAGGCGGTTCGCGAGATGGATGCCTGTGGTGGTCACAACCAGCGCCCCCTCCGAATCGGTCAGGCTGATGATGCGCTCCAGGGCATGCTCCGCTTTTTCCTTTTTCTCGGTGTTTTCGATCAGATTGATGATCTCGCTTCGATGCGCGGCCAAGAAGCTGCCCGATAGCGTGAGCGTACCCGCCGGCTTGTTGTCATTGGTACGCTGACAGGCTGGGCAGGTCACTGATTGCGCATCATGAACCACCGTGTTTTCAGGAACTTTCCAGGTCCAGTTACCTGCCTGGTAAGCGGCCCCACACTGCGGGCAGACGGCAGAGCCTTCGATTTTCGGCAAGCAATAAGGATCATGGGCCGGTGTTTTGAACAGCTGGTTTTTCTGACTCTGCTGAAACTTGTCCATGGTCTTTCCTCGCAAATGAGTTGGCTAAAAATCCCACGCGAACCGTGTTTTAAAATCGCCCCCCTTCCAGTCAGGTCCACTGAAAACACGGTGGATTTGAAGATTTCATTTGGGCCCGGTTTGCTAAGGCGCAGGTTGATATTTGTCAATTCGGGCCAACAACCGACGGTCGATCATCCGAACGGTACGTACTGCGATTGCACACCTGCCTGTGTGACTTTGTTGATAAAAATCAACGCTGCACGTGCCATTTCATAGAAGCTGAAACAATGCAGAACTCTTCAGGAGAACAACCTGATGGCTCACACTAAAATCCTGTTTCGTGCTGGCGCTCGCGAGAAAATCCTCAGCGGAGCCACACAATTGGCGGACGCTGTCCGGGTGACCCTGGGACCGAAATCGAAATCGGTGTTGATCCAGAATAAATGGGGCAATCCGACGGTCTGCAACGATGGCGTGACGATTGCCAAACGGATCGACCTGCTGGACCCCGAGGAGAATCTGGGTGCGCAAATGCTGCGTCAGGCGGCGGAACGCACCGGCGAGGCCGTGGGGGACGGGACCAGCACATCGACGGTCCTGGCCCATGCAATCCTGGCCGACGGCATCCGCAACGTCGTCGCGGGCGCCAGTGCGATCGACCTCAAGCGCGGTATGGACCGGGGGCTTTCTCTGGTCATGCAATCACTGCTGGCGCAATCGCGCCCGGTCAGCACGCCCAAGGAAAAGGCCCAGGTCGCCACGCTTTCGGCCCATAACGACGCGGTCATCGGTCAACTGGTGGCCGACGCTCTGGAAAAGGTCGGCATTGAAGGCGTGGTCAGTGTCGAAGAGTCCAAGACCACCGAAACAGTGGTCGAGGTCATGGAAGGGATGCGCCTGGATCGTGGATATGTCTCGCCCTACTTCGTAACCGATACCGAGAAGATGCAGGCCGAACTCGACGATGCCTACCTGCTGCTCTGTGACCATAAGATCGGCGTGCTCAAAGACCTGCTGCCATTGCTGGAACTGATTGCCAAAAGTGGCCAGCCACTGGTCCTGATCGCCGACGACATAGAGGGTGAAGCGTTGACCACGTTGGTGGTCAACCAGATTCGGGGGGTATTGCGCGCGGTGGCGATCAAGGCGCCAGGCTTCGGTGATCGACGCAAGGAAATGCTTCAGGACATTGCCGTTCTGACCGGCGCAACCCTGATCTCCAATGAGTTGGGGATCAGCCTCGAACAGGTGGAATTGAGCCAGTTGGGCCGGGCTCATCGCGTCGTGGTGCAAAAAGACAGCACCGCGCTGATTGGCGGCGCAGGTAAACGCGAAGCTATCGAGGCGCGCCTGCAACAGATCCGCGTGCAAATGGACAACACCACCAGCGATTACGACCGGGAAAAACTTCAGGAACGCCTGGCCAGGCTGTCTGGCGGCGTGGCGGTGATCCGCGTCGGCGCGCCTTCCGAAGCTGAAATGAAAGCGCGCAAGGATGCACTGGACGATGCGATTTCCGCGACCCGGGCGGCGATCGCCGAAGGCATTGTTCCAGGGGGCGGTCTGGCCCTGCTCAAAGCCGTGCCGATGATTGCAGCCGAAGAAGCCAACCATGAAGGCGATGTCAAAACCGGCCTGCAGATTCTGCGCCGGGCTCTGGAAGCACCGGCCCGGTTCATTGCTGAAAACTCGGCGGTGGATGCCGGCGTGGTCATTGCCCGCATGCTCGCCGAACCGGGCAACGTGGGCTTCGATGCGGCGGCCAATTGTTATGTGGACATGTACGAAGCCGGCATCATCGACCCGACCAAGGTGGTACGCATTGCCCTGGAAAATGCCGTGTCGGTCGCCAGTGTCCTGCTGCTCACCGAGGCGACCATGACGGATATTCCAGAAAAAGAATCGCCTGCCCAGCCACCGTTTCCTGAATGACCGGCACAAGGCGAGGTGATCTGTGCACATCATCCGGCGCCCTGCGCGAGGGAGAAGCTGAAGCAGGCTATCTTTATAGTAAACGGGATGGCCGCTGGCTTACCGATATGCGTTCACACTCTGAGCCAAGGCCATGAAAAAGAACGACCGGTGGAACCTGTCCTACTTCGCGATCGCTTTTATCGTCATGGGCCTCATGCAGGTCTTCTTTGTCGAGCGCCAGGCCGTGCAGCCCCTGCCCTACAGCCAGTTCATGCAATTGTTGAACGAGCAAAAAGTCAGTGACTTGCAGATCGACAAGGACCGGATCAGCGGCAAATTGGTGGAACCCATCGACGGACGCGACCGGTTCTCCACGGTGCGGGTCGATCCGGCGCTGGCGACCGAACTCTCCCAATCGGGCGTCGGCTTTACCGGGGTCAATGAAAACACCTTTATGAACAGCCTGTTGGGCTGGTTGTTGCCGTTCATAATGATCATGGTGTTCTGGCATTTCCTGTTTCGCGGGATGGCGGACAAACAAGGCCTTGGCGGGTTGATGAATGTCGGCAAGTCGCGGGCCAGGATCTTTGTCGAACGCGACACTGGAGTGACCTTCGCCGATGTCGCGGGCATTGACGAAGCCAAGGCCGAACTGGTGGAAATCGTCTCGTTCCTCAAGGACAAGGCCCGATACGCACGCCTGGGTGCGCACATCCCCAAGGGCACCTTGCTGGTGGGCCCGCCAGGCACCGGCAAGACCCTGGTGGCCAAAGCCATCGCCGGTGAAGCCGGTGTGCCGTTTTTCTCGATTTCGGGGTCCGAATTTGTCGAAATGTTCGTCGGGGTCGGTGCGGCCCGGGTCCGCGACCTGTTCGAACRGGCCCGCCAGGCCTCACCCTGCATCATCTTCATTGATGAACTCGATGCGCTGGGCAAGATGCGTGGCGTCGGCGTGTTGGGCGGCAATGACGAAAAAGAACAGACCCTCAACCAGTTATTGGCCGAGCTGGACGGCTTCGATCCGCGTGAGGGCGTGGTTTTGCTGGCTGCGACCAACCGGCCGGAGGTCCTTGATCCGGCGCTGTTGCGCGCAGGGCGCTTCGACCGGCAGATTCTGATCGACCGTCCCGATCGCAAAGGGCGGCAGTCGATTCTTAAGGTTCATCTGAAGAAAATCACCGTGGAACCAGGCCTCGATAGCGCACGTATCGCCGAAATCACCACTGGTTTCACCGGCGCCGACCTGGCCAACCTGGTGAACGAAGCGGCCATCGTCGCCACCCGTCGCGGCGCCGAGGCGGTCAGCCTGAACGACTTCACCGCCGCAGTGGAACGCCTTATCGCGGGGCTAGAACGCAAGAGCAGCCTGCTCGATGCCGACGAGCGCCGGGTGGTGGCCTATCACGAGATGGGGCATGCCCTGGCCGCGAGCAGCCTGCCGGCCATGGACCCGGTGCATAAAGTCTCGATCGTGCCCCGGGCCATCGGCTCGCTGGGCTATACCTTGCAGCGACCGACCGAGGATCACTTCCTGATCAGTTGCCAGACACTTAAGGACCGGATTGTCGTGCTGATGGCCGGACGCGCCGCCGAGGACCTTGTCTACGGCCAGATCTCCACCGGGGCCGCCGACGATCTGGGCCGCGCGACCGATATCGCCCGGCAACTGATCACCCGCTTCGGCATGAGCCCCGAGCTCGGGCAGTCGGTGCTGGAAAAGCAAACCCCAACGTATCTGGGAGATCGCATGGCCACGATGGGCGAAAAGGATTATTCGGAACAGACAGCCCGGGAAATCGACCTGGGTATTCGCGCCCTGCTCGATGAAGCCTACCAACGGGCCAAGGCGCTGCTTCAGAGTCGTCGGGCCGACCTGGACGAGGGCGCCCGCCTGTTACTGGAAAAGGAAACCCTCACGCCCGAGGAGTTCCCGGCGCTGATGCCATTCAAGCCCACCCCGGCATTACCTGCACCGTGACGCACCGGTCAATCGCCCGCAGACGGCGCCCTGCCCCCATCACTGAAGGCTCAACATGTTCGCAGTCACGCTGATCAACACGTTGGTGGTGATCGTCACGGTGGTGATCCACTACGAATGCCTGCTGCGCCTGAACGATTGGCTGCCCAGGCTCAAACTCTGGAGCCGCTTTCGGATCGTCGTCGGGGTATTCGGCGCCATGGTGGCCCATGCGTTAGAGGTCTGGTGTTTCGCGCTGGTCTATTACCTGCTGATCCGCTCCGGTGAATGGGGTAGCCTGCGGGGCAATTTCGATGGCTCGTTCATGGACTGCGTGTACTTTTCCTTCACCACGTTCACGACCATCGGTTTCGGCGACATTTCCCCCATGGGTAACCTCAAGTACCTGACCGGGTTGGAGGCACTGACGGGGCTGGTGCTGATTTCCTGGACCGCTTCGTTCCTGTTTCTGGAGATGCAGAAATACTGGAAGAGCAAATAGCGCCCGGCGCCGTCCATCAGCCCTGATTGCCCGGCGCGGGCGTCCATTGCCACTCCATCACTTCGGGCATGTCCTGCCCGTGTTCGATGAGGTAAAGCTTGTGTTTCTCCATCGTCGCCCAATAGCGCGCCCGGGCGGTCTGGAGTTGATCGTGCAGCCTGGGCACGCGCTCGATGACATCCAGGGCCAACTGATACCGATCCAGATTATTGAGCACTGCCATGTCGAACGGTGTGGTGGTCGCCCCCTCGTCCTTGAAGCCGCGAACATGGAAGTTTTCATGATTGGTGCGCTTGTACAGCAGCCGGTGGATCAGCGCGGGGTAGCCGTGGAAGGCAAAGATCACCGGCCGGTCGACGGTAAACAATTCATCGAAGGCGCTGTCGGGCAAACCGTGGGGATGGTGGTACGACGGCTGCAGGACCATCAGGTCGACGACATTGACCACCCGCACCCGCAGATCCGGCACGTATTCGCGCAGCAAAGTGACCGCCGCCAGGGTTTCCAGGGTCGGAACGTCGCCGGCACAGGCCATCACCACGTCCGGATCGCTGTCATCGCGGCAGGCCCAATCCCAGCGTCCGATACCGGCCTGGCAATGACGAATGGCGGCATCGATGTCCAGCCACTGCCACTCCGGTTGCTTGCCGGCCACGATCACGTTGATGTAGTTGCGGCTCCTGAGGCAGTGATCGGCCACTGACAGCAGGCAATTGGCATCGGGCGGCAGGTAGATCCGGACCACGTCCGCCGTTTTGTTCGCCACCAGGTCGATGAACCCCGGGTCCTGATGGGAAAAACCGTTGTGGTCCTGGCGCCAGACATGGGAGGTGAGCACATAGTTGAGCGAGGCCACCGGTTTGCGCCATGGCACTTCGGCGGCGGTTTTCAGCCATTTGGCATACTGGTTGAACATCGAGTCGACGATGTGGATGAACGCCTCGTAACAGGAAAACACCCCATGCCGACCGGTCAGCAAATAACCTTCGAGCCAGCCTTCGCACACCTGTTCGCTCAGAATCTCCATCACCCGGCCATCGGCCGACAGATTGACGTCATCAGGCCCCAGCGGCTCCATCCACGCCTTCGCACTGACTTCATACACCGCATCCAGCCGGTTCGAGGCGGTTTCATCCGGGCCGAACAGGCGAAAATTGCTCGACGTCAGGTTGCATTTCATCACGTCGCGCAAAAACCGGCCCAGCACCCGCGTGGCCTCTGCCCGCAGGCCACCGGGCGCCTCGACGTTCACCGCGTACTGGGTGAACCGTGGCAGATCCAGCGCGCGCAACAGCAGCCCACCGTTGGCGTGGGGGTTGGCGCTCATTCGCCGATGGCCGGTCGGCGCCAACGCCGCGATCTCGGGCAACAGGGTGCCATTGGCGTCAAACAATTCGTCGGGGCGGTAGCTGCGGAGCCATTCCTCCAGTTGCCGCAGATGCTGCGGCTGCTGGAAGTCGGCCAAGGGCACTTGATGCGCCCGCCAAGTGCCTTCGACCCGCTGGCCATCGACGAATGTCGGCCCCGTCCAGCCCTTGGGCGTGCGCAAGATCAGCATCGGCCACAGGGGTCGCTCCAGCGTCCGGGACGACGATCGTTGACGCGCGCCCCGCTGAATGTCGCGAATTTCCTGCACGATGGTGTCCAGCGTTCTGGCCAGGGTTTGATGAACCTCGGCCGGGTCATCGCCTTCGACGAAATATGGGTCGTAGCCATAGCCGTACATCAACGCCGACAACTCCTCCTCGCTGATGCTGGAGAGCACCGTCGGGTTGGCGATTTTGTACCCGTTCAAATGCAGAATCGGCAGCACCGCCCCGTCACGCGCCGGGTTGAGGAACTTGTTGGAATGCCAACTGGCCGCCAACGCCCCGGTTTCCGCCTCTCCGTCGCCAATCACACACGCCACGATCAGGTCCGGGTTGTCGAACGCGGCGCCATAGGCATGGGCCAGGCTGTAGCCCAGCTCGCCGCCTTCATGGATCGACCCCGGAATCTGCGCCGACACATGGCTGGAAATGCCATAAGGCCAGGAAAACTGCCGAAACAGTCGGGCCAGGCCATTGGTATTGCGCCCCACCGACGGGTTGCACTCGGTGTACGTGCCTTCCAGGTAGGTCTGGGCCACGACGGCCGGCCCGCCGTGCCCGGGACCGGCGATGAAGATCATGTTCAGGTCGTGGGCCGTGATCAGGCGATTGAGGTGCGTATAGATCAGGTTCAACCCCGGCGTCGTGCCCCAGTGCCCCAGTAACCGTGGCTTTACATCCGCCAGCGTCAGCGGCACCGCCAGCAGCGGATTGTCCTTGAGGTAGATCTGCCCGACCGCCAGGTAATTGGACGCCCGCCAGTAGGCATCCAGCCCTTCCAGTTGCTCGGCACTCAGAAAATCGCTCATGACGTCCTCCGCCAGGGGCCCCGGTAAACCGGGAGACATGCGTCGATTCTGGGTGTCTGCACGGCCTAAGACTTGATTTACATCAAGTCTTGGGCCGTCTATCCCGGCTCAACAGGAACAAGATTTTCCCCGCTCATCGATTCTATCTGTAAACGCCCGATTGAAACGGGGGATCCGAACTATGCTCTAAGCTCCTGTCAGGGGGAGTTTTTGCGATGCCTGAAACCCGGCCATATCAACATCACTATCTGAAAGCCGCGTGCTCCAATTGCAGCGTTCTGGAGTTGTGTCTGCCGATTGGCCTGACCAGCAACGAAGTCGAACGACTGGATACCCTGATCATTCAGCGTGTAAAGGTTAAAAAAGGTGCAGCCCTGTACCGGGCCGGCGATCCGTTGCGCTCGCTCTACGCGGTGCGGATCGGTTCATTCAAGACCAGCATGCTGTCGGTCGACGGCCGCGAGCAGGTCACCGGGTTTCAGATCCCCGGCGAGATGCTCGGTCTGGACGCGGTTCATTCAAGACCTCACACTTGCAGTGCCTTTGCCCTGGAGGACAGCGAGGGTTTCAGATCCCCGGCGAGATGCTCGGTCTGGACGCTATCAGCGACGATCATCACACTTGCAGTGCCTTTGCCCTGGAGGACAGCGAA
>NZ_JBFTMK010000180.1:0-15548 GCF_056396965.1 Pseudomonas sp. 05N434 | reverse complement strand
CCCATGTAAACAGCTACTACGCCGCAACCCGCAACCAGACCGGCGATTACCCGATTCTTGAAGAATTGGTGGAATGCGACGTCTGCGTGATCGGCGCTGGCTACACCGGCCTGTCCTCGGCGCTGTTCCTCAGCGAAGCGGGCTATAGCGTAACGGTACTGGAAGCCGCCAAAGTCGGCTTCGGCGCCAGCGGTCGCAACGGCGGCCAACTGGTCAACTCCTACAGCCGCGACGTCGATGTGATCGAAGAGCGCTACGGCGACAAGACCGCCGAAGTCCTTGGTAGCATGATCTTCGAAGGCGCCGACATCATCCGTTCGCGCATCAAGGAGTACGACATCAAATGCGATTACCGCCCCGGCGGCATCTTCGCAGCGCTGAACAAGAAGCAACTCAACGGCCTGGCCGAGCAGAAGCGTAACTGGGAACGCTACGGCAACAACAACCTGAAAATGCTCGACGCCTCGGACATCCAGCGCGAAGTCGGTTGCGACAACTACGTCGGCGGCTTGCTGGACATGCAGGGCGGCCACATCCACCCGCTGAACCTGGCCCTCGGCGAAGCCGCTGCGATCATTCGCCTGGGCGGCAAAATCTACGAACAATCCGCCGCCGTGGACATCTCCTACGGCGAGCCAATCACCGTGCGCACCGCCAAAGGCGTGGTGCGGGCCAAGTACCTGCTGATCGCCGGCAACGCCTACCTGCCGCAAGACCTCGACAACCGCGTGACCCGCAAAAGCATGCCCTGCGGTTCGCAAATCGTCGTCACCGAGCCGTTGTCGGAGAAGGTCGCCCGCAGCCTGATCACCAATAACTACTGCGTCGAAGACTGCAATTACCTGCTCGACTACTACCGCCTCACCGCCGACAACCGCCTGCTGTACGGCGGCGGCGTGGTCTACGGCGCCCGCGAGCCGGACGACATCGAACAACTGATCCGCCCGAAGATCCTCAAGACCTTCCCGCAATTGAAGGACGTGAAAATCGACTACCGCTGGACCGGCAACTTCCTGCTGACCATGTCGCGCATGCCGCAATTCGGCCGCATCGAGAAAAACGCCTACTACATGCAAGGCTACAGCGGCCACGGCGTCACCTGCTCGCACCTGGCCGGCAAACTGATCTCGGAAATGATTCGCGGCGACGCCGAACGCTTCGACGCCTTCGCCTCCCTGCCACACATGCCGATGCTCGGCGGCCGCACTTTCCAGGCCCCACTCACCGCCATGGGCGCGGCGTATTACGCCTTGCGAGACCGCTTCGGCATCTAGGTTGAACCTGCCGGCGGTCTCCGCCGGCCAAGGCTACGCATCATGTATCTGATACGCCGCGTGGGCAGGTTTTGGGGCCGCTTCGCGACCCAACAGGGGCAAGCCCCCTCGCCACAGTTTCTAAACCAGAACTGACTGACATCAGAAGCCGACAGCTTTTTTGCCAGCCGTTTATCGAACCTGCTGAGCAACACCCACAAACGTGATTTAATACCCGCCTTCCACGGTTCCGGGACGGGAAACGGCGTAATCCGCGGCCACCAGTCGCCCGCCACCCACCCCCATTACCCCTTAAGTAGTTCTCACATAAGGCTGTCATGGACACGGGCTCACGACTCAAATTAGTACGCGAAAGCTACAAACTGTCCCAGCGCGAGCTGGCCCGGCGTAGCGGCGTCACCAATGCCACCATCTCCCTGATCGAACAGAATCGCGTCAGTCCCTCCGTCAGCTCCCTCAAAAAACTGCTCGAAGGCATCCCCATGTCCTTGGCGGACTTCTTTACCTTTGATCAGCCGCCACGCGAGCATCAGTACGTGTTTCGCGCCAATGAACAGCCAGATCTCGGGCGTCATGGGCTGCGGTTGTTGCTGATTGGCGCTTCGGTGCCGAGTCGGCAGATGCGGCTGTTGCGCGAGCAGTACGCGCCTGGGGCGAGTTCGGGGGAAGAGCYGATTGTGCACGCTGAAGGGGAGGAGTGTGGGCTGGTTACCCGTGGCACGGTTGAGTTGACGGTGGATGGGCAGATTAGTGTGTTGAATGCCGGGGATGGGTATTACTTCCCGACGACGTTGCCGCATCGGTTTCGCAATATTGGGGCGGATGAGGCTGAAATCATCAGCGCCAACACCCCGGCTAACTTCTGATACCTGAAGCAGACATTAAACCTGTAACTACCTCCGGCGGGGCGACCACTACTTTCGGTCGCCCCTACCAGCGATTACCACTCCATGCCTCAGGTGAGGGCGTCCGCGACGCCGTTCAAAGTGACTTCAAGTAGTCGAGAAGCTGTGACCGTTGGATGTCATTGAGCTTGCCCACGCCATAGTCATGGCCTGCGTTGCTATTGCCCTCAAGCTTGGTGTCGAAAAGAAACCAGTTCTTGTCCGATTTCTCGGTCTTGAATCCAACTTTTTTGTCATCGAACTCATTGGTCCCTGTATAAAAAGTCGAGGGGCGCTGGTGGGGTGGCAGGAGAAGGTCGTTGAGGGTCGGTACAGAGCCGTTATGCAAATAGGGAGCGGTGGCCCAGATGCCGGTCAGGGGTCTTGCTTTATAGGCGAGAAGAGGAACGGTAGAGCTGGCACGGTAGCAGTTGTATAGCCGTAGCGCTTTCTCATCCAAACGACTGAACAGGGCACGGTCCTTGAAGCCAGGGACTTTTTGAGGTTTGGTATCTATACCAAGCAATCCATCGAAAGCCAGTTCGGCGACATCGCGTCCTTTACCCAGTAATGTCTCCAGGACGGTCACACCCAGCATGTTGTAGAGCAGGTCATTTGACTTGATGGTTCCTGATTTATCGACTTTGGAATAACCCGTCAACACTCCCGCATCCGCTTTAAATTGATAGGCATTGCACGCCATCCAGGGATCCGTGCCAATGGTCGAGTCTTGTGGGCTCTGGGCATTGAAATTGTCATTCGCAGAGATTGGAATCATGACCGCTGTGATGGCCGTGGTGAGATCGTCTCTAACAATATGGGTATGGCAGCCGGAACAATTGTCCTTAAACAATTTGGCGCCAAGCGCAAGGTCGTTTGGCAACTGCCCAGGCCACCGCGGAGGCTTCAGGCTATAAAGAGAACGCTCTAGAACATCCAGATTTTTCACATTCACACTGGAGACAAACCCTGCCTTGGCCGCAGATTCTTTAACCGGTCGAACGTCGGCGAACACACCGATGGCCTCTCCAGCATTACGCCCCAGACCTCCAGCATCCAGGCCGCCGTCATTTTTAATCGAAGGGAGTTGGTCTTTACTGACCATTCCGTTCCATTGGAGGACGTTGTGTTGATGCGTATTCCAGAGAAATGGATAACTCACCGGCGCATCAGAGGGGTTAGGGGTAGGCGGTTTCGCTTGGGTGRCTTGACTGATTTTGTTGAGAATGTGGCCCACGGCATCAAGGCGACCTGGGCCATATTGCAGATCTGTGGCATTCAGTGTCTCGTTTTGGGCATAAAACGCATTCAAGCTATCCAGGGATTTTTTCAACCGTTGGCGATTCCCTTTCGACAGATCATCACCCAGGACGCTCTTTGCAAAGCGTTCAAATTTTTCAGGGTCGGAAGCCGTTTTGCTCAAGGCCTCTCTAAAATATTTAAAGAAATTTTGAAAGTCGGCGTTCGTTGGCCCGCCATTGATCACAAGATTCTGCTCTTCAAATTTGATCTGAGCCGTGTGACAAGCAGAACAGTTCATCCCCACCCACGGTTCTCTCGACCCTTGTCCAAAAAACCAGCGGAGTTTCGTGAAAGACAACTTGCTGTCGTGACTGTCATCCAAAACGAAACCCATCGGCAACGTAAAGCGCTTACCGTTATAAGACGGACGATAAGGCGTGTAACCGTAGGCGGAGATCGTTTTGTCACTCATGAACTTCTCCTCTGAACCAGGCTCTTCCAATGCAAGCGCCCAGGAGAGAGGGAGAATTCTCGATCCTTGTGAAAGTTCAAGCCAATTGGACTGGGTGGTGTCACTCCATCCCTGATCCAGAATGTCGGCAGCCTGAGCCATGGAATGAGCGCCGAAAAACAACAATGCAGCGCAGGCAAACGGGGGGGCTTTTAACGTGTTCATCAGATTCCCTTCTATTTGTAATTCCTGTTGAGACCCATCACGTTGGTAGCCAATAGCTACCAGCCATGAGTGTAGCCACAAAAAATACGGCTCTTTAATTTTGTTCCATGTCCCGTACCCGGACAGAGCCCGGGTTGTTCATTACGTAAAAAAGACCTTGCCGTTTGGCACTCGGCTTTTTCTCTGCGGACTACAGCGCCTTGGTGTTGTGAGCATTTTTCTACACCACATCAGGAAACGTCCTGCGCTCTCATCGGAAGCGCCCGATTTAGCCATTACAAGTCATCCCTTAACCTCCTCGAATGAATCCATTCATTGACGTCAAAATAGTGGCCATCTAATATCGCGCCACTATTGTGCTATCAGTCTCCATTCGAGGGATCGAACATGTATCCACCCGCCCTCGTGGCGAGGTTGTGCCTGGCTTTGCTGTGCCTTTCTCCGCTGAATCTTGCTCACGCTGCCCCCACCCCCGGTGAAACCGATCTGATCCGCGAACGTCAGGATCGCTTGCTCGACGAGCAGCGTCGGC
Source organism: Pseudomonas sp. 05N434 (assembly GCF_056396965.1). Classification (NCBI taxonomy): domain Bacteria; kingdom Pseudomonadati; phylum Pseudomonadota; class Gammaproteobacteria; order Pseudomonadales; family Pseudomonadaceae; genus Pseudomonas; species Pseudomonas sp. 05N434. The sequence goes on along the minus strand of NZ_JBFTMK010000180.1, from coordinate 10,940 downwards.
GTCTCGAGGAGCTCAAGGAATTACCCGGCAAGGCAGCCAAACCCGCGCCTGCGACGGCCCCGGCCGACGCCCGTTGTTTCCCCATCAAGGACATCGAGCTCAAAGGCGCCGACAGTCTTTCGGACGGCGAGAAAAATCGCCTGCTCAAGCCTTACATCGGTCAGTGCCTGGGCGTTACACAGCTCAACGAGTTGCTGAAAGTCATCACCGATCACTACATCGAAAAAGGCCTGGTCACCAGCCGTGCCTACTTGCCGCAGCAGGACTTGTCCGGCGGGCATTTGAAGGTGCTGGTGGTCGAGGGCCGGCTCGAAGGGTTGAAGGGCGCGGAGGGCAGCCAGCTGTCGGAGCGCGAACTGGGGATGGCTTTCCCCGGCCAGAGCGGGGAGCTGGTCAATCTGCGGGAAATCGAGCAGATGGTGGATCAGCTCAACCGCTTGCCGTCGAATCAGGCGCAGATGGAGTTGTCCCCGGGCAAGAACGTCGGTGGCAGCGAGGTGCTGGTCAAGAACACCCCGCAGAAGCCGTGGCGTGTCGGGTTGTCGCGCAGTAACGACGGCCAGCGCAGCACCGGCGAACAGCAGTGGGGCACGACGTTTGACTGGGACAGCCCGCTGGRCCTGGCCGATCAGTTGATGCTGCGCGGCGGTCATGATGCGGTGAGCGATCACCTGCACACCTCCAACAACGCGCTGCTCAATTACAGCGTGCCGTGGGGCTGGTGGAACTTCAGTTACACCTACAGCCAGAGCGAGTACCGCTCGCAAGCCCAGGCCAACGGTTTCAATTTCAAGCAGACCGGCGACAGCGAAAACCATCAGTTGCGCGCCGAGCGGGTGATCCATCGCGACGCCCTGAGCAAGACCTCCCTCAGCACCGGCCTGTCGTACCTGCGCACCAACAACTTCATCGAAGACAGCAAGCTCAAGCTGAGCAGCAACCGCATCAGCGAAGCGCAGTTCGGCATCAACCACGGTCGGCGGGTCGGCAGTGCCTTCGTCAACCTCGACCTGGGCATGCAACAAGGCATCGGCGCGTTCGACGCCCAGGGTAACGGCGATCCGGGCCCCGGCGAGCCGAACGCGCGTTACCGCAAATACACCGCCACCGCGAGTTATCTGCAGCCGTTCAAGCTGTGGGGCGAGTCCTTCAGTTTCAGCAGCCTGATGACCGGCCAGCGCAGTGAAGACGTGCTGTTCAGCCCGCAACGCACCAGCCTCGGCGGGCAGTCGTCGATCCGTGGCTATAAGGACCAGTCGTTGTCCGGTGACAGCGGCGGCTACTGGCGCAACGAACTGCGCTGGAGCCATCCGATCACTTTGGAATGGCTGCGCCCGGTGTTCGCCGAGTACGGCACCAGCCTCGGTTACGACCAGGGCGTGATCCGTGGCGACCGCTATAACGGCGATCAGCACGGGCGCATGTCCAGCAACTCGGTCGAGTTGTTCGCCCGAGGTCAGCACCTGGCCGCCAGCGTGACCTTTGCCCATTCCCTGGAACGTCCGGACACCCTGACCGAGCGCGAAGCGCCGATCTATTTCCGCCTGGATATCTTCCTCTAATTTCGCTGCATCGGGACCTTTCACATGGACGTTCGCCACTACGCTTTTCTCGCTCGCCAACCTTCTGCCGCCGTGAAAACCCGCGAGCACTTCCTGGGCATGCCCAAGCGCGGACTGGCGTTCCTGTTGGCCAACGTGATGTTCTGGCAACCGATGTGGGCGCAGGCCGATGGCATCGTCGTGGCTACACCGGGCACCAGCCTCGGTCAGGCGGGCAATGGCGTGCCGATCATCCAGATCGCCACCCCCAACGGCACCGGTCTGTCGCATAACCAGTTTCAGGATTACAACGTCGGCACCCAAGGCGTCATCCTCAACAACGTCGCCGCGCAGACCGGCGCGACGCAACTGGGCGGCATCATCGTCGGCAACCCCAACCTGACCAACCGGGCCGCGGCGCAAACCATCCTCAACGAAGTCGTCGGTGGCAGCCCGAGCCAGTTGCGCGGTTACACCGAAGTGGCGGGGCAATCGGCGCGGGTCATCGTCGCCAACCCCTACGGCATCAGCTGCAACGGTTGCGGTTTCATCAACACGCCACGCGTGACGTTGACCACCGGCAAACCGGTGCTCGACAACGGTCGACTGGATCGCTTTCAGGTCGATCAGGGCAGCGTCACGATTGATGGCGCCGGGCTCAATGCCAACAACGTCGACAGCTTCGAAATCATCACCCGCAGCGCGAAGATCAACGCCGAGATTCAGGCGAAAAACCTGACCATCGTCGCCGGTCGCAACGACGTCAATGCCGACAACCTCAACGCCACCGCCCGCGCCGATGACGGCAGCGCCAAGCCGCAACTGGCCATCGACTCATCGGCCTTGGGCGGGATGTACGCCGGGGCGATCAAACTGGTCGGCACCGAGGCCGGGGTCGGGGTGAAACTCGATGGCAACCTCGCGGCCAGTGGTGGCGATATTCAGATCGATGCCAATGGCCATCTGAGCCTGGCGCAGACTTCTGCTGCCGGTGCGGTGAATGTCAAAGCCGCCAGCCTTGATGCCCAAGGCCCGGTTTATGCCGGCACCTCCGTCAACGTACAAACCCAAGGCAACCTGACAAACCAGCAAACCCTTGCGGCGCGAGACAGCATCGTTCTGAGTGCCGGTGGTGTGCTGACCAACAACAGCATCATCGAAGCCGGGGTCAATGCTGACACCAGCCGTAACGCCACGGGTGATGTGAGCCTGAGCGCGCAGAATCTCAACAACAGCGGCAAAAGCGTGGTTGCCAGTCGCAATCTCACCGCGAATACCGCGCAGACCCTGACTAACCAGGGCGGTACGCTGAGCGCCGGGCAAACCGCCAACATCACCGCCGGGACCCTGGATAACCAGAACAAAGGTCGGGTGTTGAGTAACGGCAGTCTCAATCTCGCGGCCAATCAGGTCCTCAATGGCAATGGTCTGATTACCAGTACCGGTAATCTCAACGCCACCCTTGGTTATCTGAACAATCGCGCTGGCGAACTCTCGAGCCTGGCCGCCGCGACGTTGCGCATGGCGACTCTGGATAACGTGGCAGGGCTGGTGAACGCCGGTCAGGCCTTGAGCATCACCGCCACGGCGACGGTGAATAATCAGGGCGGCAAACTCACCAGCCTCGACGCCCTGAGCCTCAATGCCGGCAAGGTCGATAACAGCAGCGGGGGCCGGATTGCCAGCAACAAAGCGCTGACCGCCAGTGTCGCCAGTCTCGATCAGCATGATGGTGGGCAGCTCACCAGCGCTACGTCGTTGGCGCTGGATCTGAATCACGGCGAGCTGAACAACCAGAACGGTTTGATTAACGCCCCGTTGCTGGTGCTAAAAAACCTCGCGCAAGTGGACAACCGCAACGGCGAAATTTCCAGTGCCCAAGCGTTCACGCTGGCGGCCGACAGCCTCGACAACAGCAACGGCAAACTGCTCGGCAACCAGGCCGTGACCCTGCGCGTGCAGCAGTCCCTGACCAACGTCAAAGGCGTGGTCGCGGCGCAAAGCGTCGATGTACAGGCCGGAAGCCTGAACAACAACGAGGGCACCCTTACCAGCCGCACCAATCTCGATCTTCGGGTTACCGGCCAGCTCGATAACCAGGACAAGGGGCTGATCAACGCCACCCAAAACCTGAACATCAACGCGGCGAGTTTGAACAATCAGAACGGCGGCTCGTTGCTCGGCAGCGCCATTACCATCGACTTCAGCGGCGCCATGGGCGACCTGAACAACGCCAACGGCCTGATCACCACCACCGGTCAACTGAGCATCCGCAACCTGCGGGACTTGAACAACCGCAGCGGTGAACTCTCCAGCAGCCAAAGCTACACGCTGAAGGGTCGCAACCTGGACAACAGCGACGGCAAACTCATCAGCCGTCAGCAACTGGACCTCACCGCCGATACCACCACTAACCTCCATGGACTGATTTCCGGTTGGCAAAGCCTGAGACTTCTAGGCGGCAGCCTCGACAACCGTAATGAGGGCACCTTGTCGAGCCGCGACGGTGACGTGCTGGTGGACCTCACCGGCGCTGTGCGTAACAGCAACGCAGGCGCTCTGGTCAGTAACGGCACGTTGAAGGTCACGGCGGCCAGCCTCGACAACAGCGACAACGGCATTCTTTCCAGTGCCGGTGCGCAAACTTTCGTCATTGCCGGAACACTGAATAACGCCCAGGGTGGTTTGATCGACAGCGGCGCCGCTCTGGATATCCAGGCCCAAACCCTCAGCAACGCCAATGCAACCATCAATGCCCAGCAGGACATCAGCTTCACCGGTACCGATCTGAACAACAGCGCCGGTACCTTCGCGGGCAAGGGCGCGATCACCCTCGATCTGCTCGGCACCCTGACCAATACCAGCGGCAAACTGGCGAGCAACGGCCCGCTGGTGATTCAGCGCACGCAGCAGGTCGACAACCAGGGCGGCCAGCTTGCAAGCCAGGCTTTGCTGAGCCTGTTGACCGGTGGCCTCGATAACCGCAATGGCGGCACTGTCGCGGCCAGTGAATTGTTGACGATCACGGCCAGTGGCGTCGTACAGAACAGCGCCAACGGTCAGATCTTCAGCAGCAACGCCGGCCTGACACTCAACGCCGCCAGCATCGACAACGCCAAGGGCACCCTGCAAAGCCAGGGCGACCTGACGGTGAAAACCGGCGGCGCCATCGATAACCAGAGCGGGCGCATCGTTGCCAAGGGCGGCAACCTCGACATCACCGCCGCCAGCCTCGACAGCCGTGGCGGTGTGCTCTCCAGCCTGCAAGGCGCCTTCAGCAGCCATATCACTGGCGTACTGCGCAACGGCTATGACCTGAACAATAACCGTCAGGGCGGGGTCATTCAGGCCCAGAGCATGAACCGCGACAACGACGGGCAGATCGGCGGGCAACAGATCGACCTGAGCCTGCGCGGTGCATTGAACAACCGCCTGGGCATCATCGAAAGTGAAAGCACGCTGACCATCACCGCCGCCAGCCTCGACAACCAGACCGGTCAACTTCGCGCACTGGGCGACAATGGTAAAACCGCGTTCTCCATCGGGGGCCTGTTCGACAACCGCAATGGCACCGTGGAATCCGCCAACACCAACCTGACCCTCACTGCCGGTAGTTTGCTGAACGTCAGCGGCAACGTGCTGCACGTCGGTACCGGTATTTTCGACATCGCCACCGGTCAACTCGGCAGCGCCGGCGGCACCTTCGTCACCCGTGGCAGCCTGACGCTCAACGCCGACAGCTGGACCAACAGCAGCGTGATCCAGGCCGATCGCCTGACCGTCAACGTCAACAGCCTCAATCAGACATCCGGCGGCCAATTGTTGGCGGTCAGCCAATTGACCGGCAACGGCGGCAATTGGAATAACGATGGCTTGATCGCCAGCGATGGCAAACTCAATCTGACCCTCTGGGGCAACTACAGCGGCAATGGTCGCACCAGCAGCCTCGGTGATCTGACACTCAAAGCCAATCAACTGACCCTCAACGCGGCGACCAGCATCGCCGGTGGTGGCAACACCACGGTTAACATCAATGGCGAGTTGAACAACCAGGGCCGTTTGACCTCCAGCGGCGACCTGATCATCAGCGCCGCCAACCTTAACAACTACGGCACGATCGGTTCCGGTAAAGACCTGACCCTCACCACCGGCGCACTGCTCAACAGCCGCGGCCTGATTTCCAGCGGCGGCGATATGCGGCTGCTGCTGTCCAGCTTCACCAACGCCTATGGCCAGGTCTATGGCCTGAGCAACGTGCATATCGGCCGGGACCGCGACAGCGGCAAGGCCGACTTGCTGGACAACCGTTCCGGCGATATCTACAGCGCGCAGGACCTGACCATCAATGCCCTGACCGTGAACAACGTACGGGACATTCTGGAATACACCGCGCATGAGAAAAGCTCGGTGGTTATCACCGAGCTGGATTGCAATCTGATCCCGATTGCGGGGTGCGACTTCCGCAGCGGTTCGCGTCGTAACGGCCATTGGGAGATTGCCGAGACCGACCGCCTAAAGGTCTCTGACAGCAGCGAGGCTGCGAGTCTGACCAGCGGCGGCGACATGACGATCAACGCTCAGGCGTTGAACAACACCAGCAGCACCATCGCGTCCACAGGCAACATCACCGTCACTGCCGACACGATCAATAACACCGGCCTGCAAGAGCAGGACATCATCACCAAGCGCACATTCTGGAACTACGTCGACCAAATCTTCGCCACGGTGCCCGCGGCGGCGGCTTTCAACGATAAAAACAGTCCGACACCCTCGGCCACTGTCGAGTCGGATCTGAGCTATTTCATCAGCCTGCTGGGCGGCGGCATGCTGACCGAAAGCACCACCACGGTAGCGGGCTCCGGCAGTTCCTATGATGCGGTGATCCAGGCCGGCGGCAACATTTCACTCAACGCGACGCAAACCATCGACAACAGTGTGGTGCGTCCTTATTACAGCTACGTCGCTGGTGGAAAGACCAACACTGACACGGGGGCCGGCAACGGCTACTCCACGCCGGTAACTATCAACGCGCAACTGTCGCCGGATCTGGCCCAGCAACAAGTCAACCCGCTCACGCTTCCCGGCTTCAACCTGCCCACCAGCCAGAACGGTCTGTTCCGTCTGAGCCAGGAAGGCAGCAGCGCCCCGACCTCGACCGGCCCGCAGAGCTGGACGCTTAGCGGCGGCAAAGTCACCGCCGGTGCATCGTCTACGCCGGTCACCCTCAACCGGCGTCACCCTCACCGCACAGCAAGTCGCGGCCCTGACCCACGACATCGTCTGGCTCGAAGAACACGAAGTGAACGGCGAAAAAGTCCTGGTGCCGGTGCTGTACCTGGCCAACGCCAACAACCGCCTCGCCGCCAACGGCGCGTTGATCCAGGGCAGCGACGTGACCCTGATCGCGGGCAAAGACCTGAACAACGCCGGCACCCTGCGCGCCAGCCAGAACCTGGAGGCGACGGCCAAAAAAGACCTGGTCAGCAGCGGGTTGGTGGAGGCGGGAGAGCGGTTGGACTTGCTCGCCACCAATAATTTGACCAACAAGGCGGGGGGGATCATTGCCGGGCGGGACGTGACGCTCAAGGCCACGAACGGCGACGTCGTCAACGAACGCACGGTGACCTCCCACGACAGCAGCGTCGGCGACTACAGCCATGCGCGCGACTTCGTGGACAGCGCCGCCCGCATCGAGGCCGCCAACAAACTGGTGATCAACGCCGGGCGCGACGTCCTGAATACCGGTGGTGTATTGAAAAGCGGTGGCGACATGACCATCGATGCCACGCGCGACGTCAGCATCACTGCTGTGGAAGAGCGCCACTCCGACAGCCGTACCGACTTCCTCGACTCAACCCTCACCCAGCACGGCGCCAGCGTCAGCGCGGGCGGTGGCCTGACGGTCAATTCCGGCGGCGACGTGACCGTGGTGGCGAGCAAGCTCGACGCCAAGGGCGACGTGACGATAGACGCCAAGGGCGACCTGCTGTTCGCCACCGCCGCCGACGAACAACACAGCTACTTCAAGGACAAAAAAGAAACCCGGCAGGAAGACCACGTCAGCCAGATCGGCACCACGCTGGAGGCCGGCGGCAAACTCACCCTCAAGTCCGGCAAGGACATGACCCTGATCGCCAGCGACATCAGCGCCGGCAAAGAAGCCTACCTGCACGCCGACGGCGACCTGCAACTGCTGGCCGCGCAGGATCGCGACTACACGCTGTACGACATGAAAAAAAGCGGCAGCTGGGGCAGTAAAAAGACCCAGCACGATGAAGTGACGCAGATCACCCACATTGGTACGCAGATCAAGTCCGGTGGTGACCTGACGTTGTCCAGTGGTGGGGATCAGCGGTATCAGGTGGCGAAGCTCAATAGTGATCAGGACATCATTCTCGACAGTGGTGGAAACATCACGTTTGAAGGTGTGAAGGACCTGCATGACGAGAGCCATACCAAGAGTGATGGCGACGCCTTCTGGACCTCATCGAAAGGCAAGGGCAACACCGACGAGACATTGCGCCAGACCCAGATGATTGCCAAAGGCAACATCACGATCAAGGCCGTCGAAGGTCTGCGAATCGACCTCAAAGAGGTGAATCAGCAAAGCGTTAGCCAGACCATTGATGCGATGGTCAAAGCAGACCCGCAACTGGCCTGGCTGAAGCAAGCCGAAGCACGGGGCGATGTGGACTGGAGGCAGGTCAAGGAGATTCATGAGTCGTTCAAGTATGAAACCTCAGGGCTTGGGCCGGCTTCTCAGCTCATCATTGCGATTGTCATGGCCGCTATTGTCGGCCCCGCCGCGCTGAGCGCTTTTGCCAGCATGGGGACTATCGGAGCCGCAGGCCTTGCCGCGGTGGCTACGGGTGCTGCGACGAATGCGACGACCAGTTTTATTAACAATGGTGGGAATCTTGGGGCGGCATTCAAGGATGTGACGTCCTCGGATGCGCTTAAAGGCTATGTGATATCGGGTGTGACGGCCGGTTTAACGGCTGGTGTCTTTGACGGCATTTTGAAAACAACGACTAACCCGGTAACAGGGAAAGTAGTCACTGACCTCAGCAGCCTGGAGGGGATTGGTCGGTTTGCCGGTAATCAGATATTACAAGGCGAAACATCAGCGCTACTGAGTAAGGCTCTTGGGCAAGGTGGGAGTGCTAGTGACGCGCTGAAAACGGCGCTATTCAACACTTTGGCGGCAGCTAGCTTCAATGCGGTGGGTGACTACACGAAAGGAGTCTTTGACGACGGCTCTGCGCAAAAAATCGCTATACACGCAATGGTGGGCGGGTTGCTGGCTGAAGTGACCGGCGGGGACTTCAAGACTGGAGCCCTGGCGGCGGGGGCGAATGAAGCGCTAGTCGGTGTGCTGGATAATCTGGTCAAAGGTAATGACAACCTGCTAACGATGAGTTCTCAGATCGTTGGAGTCTTGGCCGCCACGGCACAGAAAGACGTTGATGCGAGCAAGCTGGAGAAGGCTGCGTGGATTGCAAAGAATGCTTCGCAATACAACAGACAGTTGCATAGGGAAGATCACGAACTCGCCGAACAATTGGCTGCGCGCAGTGGTGGAAAGTACACCGTTGAACAGATCGAAGAACAGCTGAGGCTCTCTGGTGTTAGTGGTACTGACATTCAACCAGGCTCCGACATGGTTGCCACCAAGGATGGCATCTACGACCCTTCGGCAAAATGGGTGGACCTGGGTAACGGCCAATACGTTCAGCAGTTAGCAAAGCTCGACCTGGATCTCGTAGCCTATATCCGAGCGTCGACCAGCAACTATACTTGGGCGGCTTTCCCCGTTGCTCCTGATCATGACTGGAGCAAAACACCGAATGTCAGTGACGAGATTCGTGATCGTCTCTCGGGCCGGGTGCTTGATGCTCAAGGTGGTTTCCGCTCGCCTGTTCTGATCGATGGAGAGGCGTTCAACCCACACTTCCTGCCTTGTGGTGACGCTTCGTGTGTTGCAAACGGTGCCGGCATTGACCTGAAGGATCCAGAAACTCAGCGCTGGATCAGTGCGGGGAACGCGAAGGCGGCAAAAGATGCCCTGGCAGTCGGGTCGCTCGTGCCTTTGCCAATGGCGTGGGTTGGTAAGGTTCTGGGATCTGTTTTTGGAAAAGGGGTTGCGAGCGAGGCGATAGGTGGGGGAAGCTCGGCTGTAGCGAAAGGCTTGGGAGAAGTAGGGGGTGCAAAAGACGTTGTAAATGCCGTGGAGGGTGTTCCTGGTCGTGTACAGTCTCGTATAAACGTTGCTAACGGTCGTGCAGAAACCACGCCTCTGCGGGACAATGGCAATCCAGTATCTGCGGGGTTCGACCATGTTCTTGATGGCCATTTCGGTAGAGAAATCTCCAACTCGCGTTCAGTATTTACGATTGCTCCAAATGAACTGAAAGGGATTTTGCAGAGCAGTGATGTCGTGAAGTCTCCGGTTTTGGCACTGCCAGATGGTCAGTTTGTAAGAACAGTTGATGTGGGACGAGTGATTGGCACTACTACGCTGAAGGATGGAGGAGCCCCCACTTCTGTGATAAAAGTGTTTACCGACAAAGCCGGTAACCTGATCACAACCTTTCCGGTTAAGGCGGGCAATTGATGCGATCTCTCTCTCCGAAAGTCTGGCACGAGCTGCAATCAGCTGTTACGCGCATGAGTGATAAGTCCTCACTGAGGAATATTCTTGACGTAATCCTTTTGTGGTTGCGGCGCAATTATGAATGCTTTTCTGTTGAGCCGTTCTCGATCTATAATTTTTATGAACTTTCCCATATAGATGAGAAGTTGATGCCTGTAGAGTTTTCTACTTTTAAACTTAGCGAATTAGCTCACCTTAAAAAAGTAATTTTACGCTACAAGTCCAAAGACGTAGAAGCTATCGCGCGCTTTTTGCGCGATACAATAGAAGAGTTGGTTACTATTGAGATTGATGAACAATGTCCTAGGTGTGAGTCTCATGGTATGCGCATTTTTGTAGGAAAACAGAACGGATTATTGGCTTTTCAGTGTAATGTCTGTGGTCACGCCCATTACTCAGACGGATCTAAAGTCGAGGTAGGTGGATTGGACTTTGTACGCGAGGTTAGGTTGCGAGAGCTTGGCCTGATTTAATGGTGCAAAAGGTACTTCTGCGGCTACGGGCAATGCTGACTTTTACGTCACGCCACAAGGAACTGCTGGAAAAACGAAAAACGGGGACAGACCACGTTTATCCTGAGAATGGCAGAGAATGGGGGCAGACTACGTTTTTCTGTGTCGCACTTTAGCGATCTGAAATAGTGTGAAATAGATAGGGAGATTGTTTTTCATAGAATTGACTAAGCTATTGGCATCATTAATTGTGAACGGATTCACCATATGCCACGCAGAGCACGTCTCTTGATG
>NZ_JBFTMK010000179.1:0-8422 GCF_056396965.1 Pseudomonas sp. 05N434 | reverse complement strand
ACGCAAATCCCTGTAGGAGCTGTCGAGTGCAACGAGGCTGCGATCTTTTCGGCCAAGCCCCTACATCAAACCACCGGAAAATGAATCCGGAACGCCGCGCCGCCCATCGGCGAATCCCCCAGCGTCAACTTGGCGCTGTAGCTTTCGATGATGTCCTTGACCACCGCCAAGCCAATCCCCTGCCCCGGATGCTGGCGGTCCAGCCGCTCGCCGCGCTCGAGAATCCGTGCGCGTTGGTCCGGTGGTACACCGGGGCCATCGTCTTCAATGCAAAGCTCAATGCTACTGAGGGTTTCGCGCACGCTGATGCGTACTTCGTTCAGGCACAGGCGATAGGCGTTTTCCAGCAGGTTGCCCATCATTTCCAGCAAGGCGCCCTGCTCGATCGGCACGTAGCACTGATCCGGCAGATCGAAGGCGACCCGAACGCGTTTGTCGCGGTAGACCTTGTCCAGGGTGTCGCAGAGGCTTTGCAGCACCGGGCGCAGGCGTACCTGATGGCGCACCAGACCACTTTTGCGCAGGCTGGCCCGTTGCAGTTGATAGCTGATCTGCTGGCTCATGCGTTCGATCTGGGTTTGCAGCACCCAGGCCTGATCGCGCTCTTGCGGCTTTTGCGCCATGTCTTCGCTGACCCCTTGCAACACCGCCAGCGGGGTTTTCAGGCTGTGGGCCAGGTCGTCGAGGGAGTCGCGGTAACGGCTGCGCTGTTCACGCTCGCTGTGCAGCAAACGGTTGAGCGAGCCGGTCAGGCGCAGCAGTTCGCGCGGGTGTTGTTCGCTGAGGCTTTCGCGGGTGCCGCTTTCGATCTGGTCCAGCTCCTGGCTCAGCCGGCTCAACGCCTGCAAGCCCCAGGTCAGGCCGACCCAGAGCAAGACGAGCAACACCAGTAACGCGGCACCGAAGCCCAGGTAGAGGTTTTCCCGCAGGCCTTCGAGGGTGACTTCGTATTCGCGCACCGGTTGCAGCGCGACGATGCTGAACGCCGCGCTTTTGCCGCCGAGCAGCTTGACCTCGACGTCATAGACGAAAAACTCTTCACCATTGGCCTCGCGAATCCTCGCGAACTCGTTCCCGCGCCCGTCGTAACGCGGCTTGTAGTTGATGTTCTCTTCCTGGGTGGCCCTCGAGCGCCAGACCAGGTGACCTTCGCGGTCATAGATGTAGCCGAGCAAACGGCTGTCGGTGAGGTTGAAACGCTCATCGGGTAACTGCGCCGGCATCTGCAAGCGGTTGTTATCCACCCGGGCGGCGGAGATCAGCGTGGTGACGTCCGACGCCAGGCGCTGCTCGATGGAGTCCTGCAACGCCAGGCTGAACGCGCCCTGCATCGCCGGCAGTAACGCCAGCATGAACAACACCGCCAGGGTGGTGGCGGCGAGCATCAAGCGGACACGAAGGGAACGAATCAAGTGCAGCGCTCATTGAACAGGTAGCCGAGGCCACGCACGGTATCGATCGGCTTGAACCCGGCCGGGCCTTCGAGTTTGCGACGCAAGCGGCCGACCAGCACTTCGATCACATTCGGATCGCGCTCGTCGTCATCCGGATAGAGTTGCTCCATCAAGCGGTCCTTGGCCACCACTTGCTGGTGATGGCGCATCAGGTATTCGAGGATCCGGTATTCGTAGGCGGTCAGCGCCAGCGGCTGGTCATCGAGGGACGCCTGTTTGCGATTGAGGTCCAGCACCAAGGGACCGGCGACGATGGTCGACTGGGTGAAACCGCTGGAGCGACGCAGCAAGGCATTGAGCCGGGCGTCCAGCTCTTCGAACTGGAACGGCTTGACCACGTAGTCGTCGGCACCGGCGGCGAGGCCTTCGACCTTGTCTTGCCAGTTGCCGCGCGCGGTGAGGATCAGGATCGGAAACGTCTTGCCCTGGGAGCGCAGCTGACGAATCAGGTCGAGCCCGCCCATGCCCGGCAAACCGAGGTCGATCACCGCCAGGTCATGGTTGAACTGCTCGGCCTGATGCAACGCATCGATGGCGTTGGCCACGGCCTCGACCACGTGGCCGCTGTCCGTCAAACGGGTCTGCAGGTGATGGCGCAACAGCGCTTCATCTTCGACAACCAGCAATTTCATAAGGCTCTCCGGGGCAAATCAACATCTCCAAAGGTCAGTCAAGCCTGCTCCCACAGGTTGCGAGGCTTAACTGACTGGCAACCAAACGCTGTTTAGAAAGCGTAGTTGGCGGACAAGTACGTCTGGGCGCTGCTGGTCAAGTCCAGCGAACCCTGTTTGCTGCCGCCGCGCTCGCTCATCTCGGTGCTGGCGTTGCTACGCAGGTAACGGTAACCCAGCTCGACCGAGGTGTTTTGCGAAACTTGCTGCAACACGCCGAGCTGGCCGCCAATGGCGTAACCGATGTCGCTGTCGCGGCTGAAGCCTGGCGATTCCTGGGTCATTTTGGTCAAACCGGCCGTGGCACCGCCGAACAGTTTGGTGCTGCCACCCACTGGGTAAAACAGATCGTAGCTGCCCAGCAGGTTTTCCTGACGCAGTTTAATGCCATTATGCGAGCCCGACACGTTGTCGTAAGTGGCGTAGTAGCGGCCCTGGCTGTCTTGCTGGCCCACACGCAAACCCCAGGTGTTGTCCTTGCCGATCACACCGTCGGCGTTCGGGTGGTTGAGGTTGTCGTTCAGGGCACTGGATTTTTTAATCTTGTCGCTGGTCTGGCCAAAGGTCAGCCCGGCAAAATTGGTGGTGTCGGCGTGGGCGGCAACACTGGCGCCCATCACGGTGAAAGCCAGCAGCAGCTTTTTCAAAGTAGTCATTGGGGAATTTCCTCATGCGCTATGTGCTTTTTGGGTACGGGGCAAGGTTACTGACCTCACCCTGTACAGCCCCTGAACGCACTCTGAACCTGAGCTGAATCAAATCGGCTACGCTTTCTTGACGTTTGTTTATAAGGAGATTCAGCCATGCGTGTGTTGCTCGCCCTTGTATTACTGGCCGTGAGCGGGGTCAGCCAGGCCGCCATCAAGACCCAGGAAATTCCCTATCAGAGTGCCGATGGCACCAAGCTGATTGGCTATTACGCCTACGACGACGCCATTAAAGGTCCGCGTCCGGGTGTGGTGGTGGTACATGAATGGTGGGGGCTCAACGACTACGCCAAGCGGCGCGCCCGCGATCTGGCGGGTCTGGGCTACAGCGCACTGGCGATCGACATGTATGGCGACGGCAAGAACACCGAACACCCCAAGGACGCCATGGCGTTCATGCAAGCCGCGACAAAGGACAGCGCAGCAGCCAGCGCGCGGTTTCAGGCCGGGCTCGATTTGCTGAAGAAACAGCCACAGACCGATCCGGCCAAACTGGCGGCCATCGGCTATTGCTTCGGTGGCGCAGTGGTGCTGAATGCCGCACGCCAGGGATTGCCGCTGGCGGGCGTGGTGAGTTTCCACGGTGCACTGGCGACCAATACGCCGGCGGTGCCTGGCAGTGTGAAAGCGAAAATCCTGGTGGAGCATGGCGCGCAGGACAGCATGGTGACGGCGGATAATGTGGCGGCGTTCAAGGCGGAAATGGACAAGGCCGGTGCCGACTATAAATTTGTCAGCCTCGAAGGCGCCAAGCATGGCTTCAGCAACCCTGATGCGGATCGTCTGAGCCACGGCGATCATGGCGGGCCGGACATTGGTTACAACAAGGCCGCCGATGAGAAATCGTGGGCGGACATGCAGGCGTTTTTCAAGAAGATCTTTGGCTGACACACCGACAGCATTGCTCCCTGTGGCGAGGGAGCTTGCTCCCGCTGGGCTGCGAAGCGGCCCCAAAACCTGCAACCGTATTTCGTCAGGTACAACGCGTTTTCCGCCTTTACGACTGCTACGCAGCCGAGCGGGACGGTGCGGCGATCCGACAAGCTCCCTCACCACAAAAGCCCTGCTGCCACTACCCAGCCTCAAGGCAACCCGGCAAAATGCCCGTCATGAATCCCGTCCCCGCCCTACCCGCCTGCTGCACCCCGCTCGACGCCCATTGGCCGCTGCCGTTTGTGCTGCCCGATACGGTCCTGCTGGGCACTCACTTCGATACCAAGCAATTGGCCAGCGATGATTTCCAGCGCAGCGCCATCGAGCCGCCCGCGAGCATCCAGCGTTCGGTGGCCAAGCGTCAGGCCGAGTTTCTTGCCGGGCGGATTTGCGCTCGGGCCGCGTTGCAACAGCTGGAAGGGCTGAGCTTCATTCCGGCCATTGGTGAAGACCGCGCACCGGTGTGGCCAGCGCATATCACCGGTTCGATCACCCACAGCACCGGCCGGGCCGCGGCGATTGTCGCGAACAAGGCCCATTGGCGCGGCTTGGGAATGGACCTGGAAAATCTGCTCGACGCAGAACGGGCCGAACGCCTGGCCGGAGAGATTCTCACCGGGCCTGAGTTGCAGCGCATGACCGCCGGGGCTCGCGATCAGTTGGCGATGGTGGTGACGCTGACGTTTTCGGTGAAGGAAAGCCTGTTCAAGGCGCTCTACCCGATCGTCCAAAAGCGCTTCTATTTCGAACACGCCGAAGTGCTGGAGTGGAGCGAGGGCGGTGAAGTGCGGTTGCAGTTGCTGACCGACCTGTCCAGTGAGTGGCGCAGCGGCACCGAACTGGACGCGCAGTTTGCGGTGATGGATGGGCAGTTGTTGAGCCTGGTCAGTATCAAGGCCTGAGGTTTTGTAGTGGCTGTCAGGGCCTCTTCGCGGGCAAGCCTCGCTCCTACGGGGTTTGTGTCGATAACGAAATGGGTGAACGCCCCCCCGATCTGTAGGAGCGAGGCTTGCCCGCGAAGGCGATTGCCCTGACACCAACAACCTCAACGCCGCTCCTGATTCCTCGGCCAGCTCAAACTGAAACACGCCCCGCCCAGGCTTTTGCTCTTGCTGATCAGCGCTCGCCCGTCGTGCCAATGGATGATCCGCCTCACGATCGACAACCCCAGCCCATGACCACCCGAAGCGCGGGTGCGGCTGTCGTCGAGGCGCAGGAACGGGGTGAAGATTTTCTCCCACGCGGTTTCCGGCACGCCCGGCCCATCATCCTCGACATCCACCCGACAGCGCTGCTGCCCCACCTGATAGCTGACAGTCACCCGTGAACGGGCATGGCGCATGGCGTTGCTCACCAGGTTCTGCAACGCCCGGTGCAAGTAGCGCGGCTCGGCTTCAACCCAGGCGCCGTCGCAATCGGCGGCGGACAGGCACAAGCCGCGCTGCACCGTGACCTCGGCGCGCAACGGCGCCAGTTCCTCGATCACCTGATTGACCAACGCATCCAGATCGATCCGCTGGAAATTCAGCGCCGGCGAGCCCTGCTCCAGCCGCGCATAAGTGAGCATCTCATCGACCAACCGATCGAGATCCTCAATGTCGTGGTCCATGCCCTCGCGGTATTTCTCCAGCGCCTCAGGCGTGGTGGCCGAGCCGATCATCTCCAGGCCAAAACGCAGGCGCGCCACTGGTGTGCGCAATTCGTGGGACACGGCACGCACCAGTTCTCGCTGAATCGCCAACAATTGCTGCAAGTGCTCGGCCATGCCATTGAACGCCGAGGCCAGCCGCCCCACCGAGTCGGCGCCACGGGCCGGTACGCGGGTTTCCAGGCTGCCCTTGGCAATTCGCGTGGCGGCGGCTTCCAGACCGCGCAAACGACGCTCCAGTTGCCGCACCAACAGATAGACAATCAAACCGATCAGGCTCAGGCCAAGGGCCGCGATCAGCACCAGYCACTCGGGCGGGTAAGGATTCATCTGATACAGCGGGCCGATTTCCAACACCCACGGCGTACCGACCATGCCGGCAAACACCCGAATCGAATCGCCGCCCTTGCCTAACGCCATCACCGTGTCGCCTTCTGACACGCGGCGGCTCTGGTCTTCGTCCATGTCGGCCTCATCAACCGTCACCAGCCGCAGATCGAAGCCGAAACCCTTATCTTCCTTTAACTGCTCCAGACGCTTGGGCTGCTCGGCCACCGGGTAGCGCACCAGTTCATCGGCCAGCAGGTAGATGGTCGCCCGCGCCAGTTGCTCGCTGATCTGCTGGACTTCACCGGTGAGCACCAACTGCTCCTTTTCGCTGACCAGGCGATAAACCTTCGCCGCATGCGGACCGGTCTGCTCCACCAGGGCCTGGCCGTGCAACACGCGGGTGCGCTGGGTCAGGTCGAGGTCGGTCTGGGGGAACGTCTTCAGCGCCAGCGGAATCCCGAGCAAGCGCTCCCACAACAGCAACGCCCGATGGCGCTCGGTTTCGTTCATCGGTTGCAGGTTATCGGCCATCAGCGAGAAGGTGCCGTGGGCCAGGCGCTCGCGGTACTGCTCGCTGCGCACCTGGTTAAGCAGGTGCAACGCCAGCACGCCGAGTACGGCCACCAGAATCAGCGCCGCGCACATGCCGCCATAAATACGCAGGAAGATCGAGTTCACAGGGTGCAGGCTTCCGGCACGAACAAATAGCCTTTGCTGCGGACGGTCTTGATCAGCCGCGGATGGTCCGGGTCATCGCCGATCTTGGGGCGGATGCGCGAGATGCGCACGTCGATCGAGCGGTCCTGGCCGTCATAACCGATACCGCGCAGCGCGGTGAATATTTCTTCGCGGGACAGAATACGCCCGGCATTGGCCACCAGCAGCCAGAGCAGATCGAACTCGGCACTGGTCAATTCGATGCCTTTGTCATGCAGCCAGGCTTCGCGCAATGCGTTGTCCACCACCAATGGGCCGAACTGCAGGCGCCGTTGTTTTTCCTGGGGCACTTCAGGGGTTTCACTGCGCCGCAGCAGAGCCTGGATGCGCGCCAGCAATAAACGTGGACGCACCGGTTTGCAGACGTAGTCGTCGGCGCCCAGGTCCAGGCCAAGAATCTGATCGGTGTCATCGGTGCGCGCGGTGAGCATCAGGATCGGCCCGTCATAGCGGTCGCGAATCTTGCGGCAAATGCTCAAGCCATCTTCGCCGGGGAGCATCAGGTCGAGAATCACCAGGTCCGGTTTCTCCTTGATGATGCGTGCTGCGGCCAGGGCGCCATTACCCTCGATCGATACTCGCAGGCCATTGGCTTCCAGGTAATCGCGGGTCAGTTCGGCCAGACGCTGGTCGTCCTCGACAATCAATACCTGCCAGGCTTCTTGCTCCACGACGACCTCTGCTTGCCAACACCATCAATAAGGAAGGATCCACCCGTCTTTTTGTAATGATTGGGGAGGATAAGAATGCATCTGCATGGGCCGATTGTATAAACGCCACACGTCTGGAACACAAGCCGGTAAATGCGTTCGGACACAACGGTTTTTTGTGATAGGGTTCGCGCCCTTAAAAATCCGGATGACTGTTTTCTGTCGCTGAAAATCAGTGAAAAATGGTCGGCTCCAGYTAGGTCGCGGCCTACACGCCCGTTCCCTCTTTCACACACAATTTACGCACAGGTTTATCCACAGGTAGTACGTTGCAACACCCTCCAAAACGCATTATCTTGTACCTCGGCGCAAAAAAAACCCTACATGTAGGGTTTTACGCCAAAAACCAAACACAAACCGGACACCGATTTCAAGCGCTTTTATTGCCTCTTTCCGGTTGAACCAAACGTATTTTCGAAAGACCAAACCGCGTGTGCGGATGGCTACTGTTTTTAAGCCCGAAACGGCGATAACGGTACGGGTGTTGCAGTCATTTACTGCCACTCAAAACGGAATTCGGTTTCAGGCCCAAGGCGTGACACCAAAGACTTCGGCATGGAAGCGGCGCCCAATAGCCCCCTTCCTGATCTGTCCCGAAGTTGGTATGCCCGGCCCTCGCCGGTTGTAGTGCTTCAGGACAGAACGGTGGGCACCGTGATGGTGCCCAAACAAACATAGAGAATGTGGAGACAACCCCCCATGCAAACCGACACAACTCGCGAGAACCCGCAAGGCACCTTGCCGCAGGCCGCCGATTCGAATTCGGATCTGTCCGCCACCGCGCCTGGCCAACTGCGCGTGATCAAGCGTAACGGCACTGTCGTCCCTTACACCGATGACAAGATCACCGTCGCCATCACCAAAGCGTTTCTCGCAGTTGAGGGCGGCACCGCTGCCGCTTCGTCGCGAATCCACGACACCGTTGCCCGCCTGACCGAACAAGTCACCGCGACTTTCAAGCGTCGCATGCCTTCGGGCGGCACCATCCACATCGAAGAAATCCAGGACCAGGTCGAATTGGCCCTGATGCGTGCCGGCGAGCAGAAAGTCGCCCGCGACTATGTGATCTACCGTGACTCCCGCGCCAAAGAGCGCGCAGCGCACTCCCCTGCCGAAGAAGCCGTCAACGCTCACCCATCGATCCGCATCACCCGCGCCGATGGCAGCCTCGCACCGCTGGACATGGGTCGCCTGAACACCATCGTCACCGAAGCGTGCGAAGGCCTGGAAGAAGTCGACGGCGAGCTGATCC
>NZ_JBFTMK010000178.1:0-8435 GCF_056396965.1 Pseudomonas sp. 05N434 | reverse complement strand
TTCCAATATCGATTATTCAGAATATTGGAAAGCATCATGTCACCAGTTATCCATCCCCCCCTTAACCTGCCCATGGAGCGTGAGGTCCAGGCCGCTATCGAAGGTCAGCGTGCCTTGGCTGCCTGCCTCGCCACCCAATTCGAAACTCAGCATATCCAGATTTTCGATGAGCAGAATGAAGCACACAGCGTCGAACTTCCCACCTCAGCGCTTCGGTTGCTTGTCGACATCCTGGCAGAGCTCGCTGCAGGCAACGCCGTCAAAGTGGTCCCGGTACACGCTGAACTGACCACCCAGGAAGCGGCGGACTTGCTCAATGTCTCACGCCCGCACCTGATCAAACTGCTGGAGTCCGGTGAGTTGTCCTACCACAAAACCGGCAAGCACCGACGTGTGCGCTTTACCGATTTGATGGACTATAAAACCCAGCGCGACATAGCCAGCGAGCAAGCAATGACGCTTCTCGCCGAGCAGGCACAAGCGTTAAGGACAGGATACGAGTGAGGCACTCCCCTTTTACCGCTGTATATGACGCATGTGTTTTGTACCCCGCCCCCTTGAGAGATTTTTTGATGTGGCTCGCGCTCTCCGGGCGTTTCAGGGCGCGATGGTCACTGGAGATACATAACGAATGGAAGCGCAATTTACTGAAGAACCGCCCGGACCTGACAACAGAGCAGTTGGATCGCACGTCCGACTTGATGGATCAGGCCATACCTGATGCTTGCGTCTACGGTTACGAAAGGCTGATCGAAGGGCTAACACTGCCTGATGTCGATGACCGACATGTTCTGGCTGCCGCTATACGCTGCAATGCCAGTGTCATCGTGACCTTTAACCAGAAAGATTTTCCGGATGAAACACTGGGAGCCTTTGGCATCGAAGCCCAACATCCTGACGAGTTCGTCGATAACCTGTTTGATCTGGACCCGGCAGCAGTTGTTGCGGCAGCACAACGACAACGCAAACAGCTAAAGACGCCGCCGATGGATGTCACCACTTATCTCGAACTGCTGTTACGCCAGGGCCTGAATCGGTCGAGCAAGGCGTTGACCCACTATCAGGCGATTCTTTAACCGCCCTTCATAAATGCCGAAAAGCAAAACGGCGATCCTCAGATCGCCGTTTCCATTCACTGCCCGAATTGTCTGCCCAGCCCACCCGGCACACCGTGGATATCCGTCTCTTCCCACGGCCCGTTAGGGCTGATCGAGCGGCTCCAGCCGTTGTCCCAGCGGTAGTAGGTGCGCTGGCGGTAGAAGGTGTTGGTTTGATTGTCGAGGACGTAAACACCGAGTTTCGCATCCCAATGGCTGTTGCCCCCCGGTGGCGGGGCGAAGCTGGCGGAGGTGCGTTGCACCGGCTTCGATGGTTTGCTCGGCGTGACCGGTTTGCTCGGTGTGGTCGGTTTGGTGCTCGGCTGCGAGGGCGGGATTGGCGGCAACCGTTCCGGTTCGTACTCCTGGACCGCACACGCGCTTAGCCCCAAAACCATCATGCTGAGGAGAGTGATACGAGCGAAGGCGGTCATGGTGGCGTTTCCTGTTATTTATCCGGGCTGTCGATGGTCAGTTTTTGTGGCGCGCTGGTGCTGGTGGCCAAAGGTTGGCTACGACCGATCCATTCGCCGGCAGTCGGTTGGCCGGCGCGGGAGATGCGCGCAACCAGTTGGACTTCGGGGAAGTTCGACAGTTTCAACTGGGGCATCATTGCATCGGCATCGCCCAGCTCGACGGTCGCTGGCAGGTCGGCAACGGTCAGACGCTTGGCCGCCAATGGTGCGGGCGGGCCTGCGGTGGCGCGGGCGAAGATGAACACGCTGTCGCCGGGCTTGACCCTAGCTTTTAAGTCGGGCGCCAGATCGACACGCACCTTGAGCAGTGCTGCAACCTTCACTGCCGGAGCCTGAACCTGAGCCACCTTGCCACCGCTGGCTTCAAGCTTCTCGGCGGCCTTGGCGATGCCGCCTTGCAGCGCGACACGGGACTGGTCATCCAGCGGCAGTTGCACCAACAGACGATTCCAGTAGTCGATGGCTTCCTGGTAACGCTCGCCTTCGAAGGCCGCGATGCCCAGCAGACCGAGGCTGGTGACCTCCTTCGGATCGGCTTTCAGTGCTTCGTCAGTCAGGGCCTGGACCTTGTCCGACCACTTCTTGCCATCGGCGAAGTATTGGGCCTGAGCCCACTGCCCGAGCAGTTCCGGCTGGCGACCGGCCAGGTTCACGGTACGCTCGAAGATCTTCGCCGCATCGCCGGGGCGGTCCTGAGCCATGTAAGTGCGGCCGAGGAAGTACAGGCCTTCGGCCGAATCCGGTTGCGCCGCAACCGCACGCTCCAGGCGACGGGTCATGTCTTCCATCGACTGCGGCGCCTGGGCGAACTCGCGGGTCAGCTCGACTTTGTCGCTGGCACCGAAATGCAGGTACAGCCCAAGGCCCAGCACAGGCACCAGAATTGCCGCCAGCAATGGCAATGGCTTGCCCAGGCGCGACACTCGCGGTACCTCGACGCCTTCGGTGTCGGCAAGCAGTTCACGGGCGGCTTCGGCGCGGCCGGCATTCATTTGCTCGGCGTTGAGTACGCCTTCTTCTTGCTGAGTCTGCAACTCAGCCACGCGCTCCTGATACAGCGCGACGTTAAGCGCCGTACGATCCTCTTCAAGCTGGGCGCGACGACCGCGCAGAACGGGGATCAGCAAAAAACTCAGGGCTACCAGAAGCAGCAGGCCTGCAGCGAGCCAGAAATCAATCATGCTTGGTTTTATCCAACAGGTGGTCGAGGCGCTCGCGCTCATCAAAAGAAAGCGTGTCCGGGCTGTCAGCGCGTTGCACGCGACGACGGCGGACGATCACGGCGATGATCACAAAACCGCCCAGCAGCAGGCCGGCCGGGCCGAACCAGAGCAATGCGGTCTTGGCATTCAGAGCAGGTTTATAACGGACGAAATCACCATAGCGGTCGACCATGAAGTCGATGATCTGCTGGTTGTCCTTGCCCTCGCCGAGCATGCGGAAAATCTCTTTGCGCAGGTCGGCGGCGATCGGTGCGTTGGAATCGGCAATGTCCTGATTCTGGCACTTGGGGCAACGCAGCTCTTTGGTCAGCTCGCGAAAACGCTCGCGATCGCCCTCTTTGGCGAACTCATAGGTATCGATGGCGGCGTGGGCCACGCCAGCCATGCTCAACCCCAGAGCGGCGGCGGCAATCCAGCGCTTCATGGCTTGGCCTCGTCGACCAGCGCCTGATACTTGGCCGCCAGTTTTTCGCGCCAGACCTGTTCGTCGATCACCCCGACGAATTTGTCGCGGATGATGSCCTTGGCGTCGATGAAGAAGGTTTCCGGTGCGCCATACACGCCGAGGTTCAGGCCCAGGGTGCCTTCATCGTCACGGACGTCCAGTTGATACGGGTTGTGGAACTCGGCCAGCCACTTCAAGGCGTCTGCATTGGTGTCCTTGTAGTTGATGCCGTAGATCACCACGCCCTTCTCGGCCAGTTTGTTCAACACCGGGTGCTCGACCCGGCAGGAAATGCACCAGGTGCCCCAGACGTTGACCAGCGCCGGTTTACCCAGAATGTCCGCTTTGGTCAGGGTTTTGTCGCCCTGCACCGAGAGCAGGGAAAACTCCGGGAACGGCTTGCCGATCATCGCCGAGGGCAACTCGGCCGGGTTCAGGTACAGCCCCCGATACAGAAAAACAGCAACCACCAGAAAAATCGCCAGCGGCAACAGCATCAACCAACGTCTCATGCGGTGGCTCCCGTCATGCCGAGCGCTTCACGCACACGACTTTTTACCTTGACCCGATAACGGCGATCCAGCGCCGCCAGCAACCCGCCTACACCTGTGAGCAGCCCACCGAACCAGATCCAGCGCACGAACGGTTTGACGTGCACGCGAACCGCCCAGGCGCCCTCGCCCAACGGCTCGCCCAGTGCGACGTACAGGTCACGGGTGAAACCGGCGTCGATCCCGGCCTCGGTCATCATCGAGTTCTGCACCGTGTACAGGCGTTTTTCCGGGTGCAGCACGCTGACTTCCTTACCGTCGCGGATCACCCGTACGGTGCCCTTGTCGGACGTGAAATTCGGGCCTTCGAAGTGCTTGGCGCCTTCGAACACAAACTGGTAACCGGCCAGGCTCATGGACTCACCCGGTGCCAGGCGCAGATCACGCTCGGCACTGTTCTGGCTCGACAACACGACACCCAGCGCGCACACGGCAATGCCCAAATGCGCGAGTTGCATGCCCCAATAACTGCGGGTCAGGGTCGGCAGTCCTTTGATCAAGCCTTTGTGGCGAGTCTTGTCGAAAATGTCCCGCACACCGGCCAGCAACACCCAGGCAGCCAACATGAAGGTTGCCAGCACCGCCCAGTTGAAATCGMCGTAAGCAACGCCCGCCACGACGGCCAGCGCGGCGCTGCCGAGTAATACCGGGGTCAGCATGCTCACCAGCCATTTGACCGGGGTGTCTTTCCAGCGCACCACCACACCGACCGCCATCACTATCATCAGGATCGCCATCAACGGAATGAACAGCGCGTTGAAGTACGGCGGGCCGACCGACAGCTTGGCACCGGTCATTGCATCGAGGATCAGCGGGTACAAGGTGCCCAGCAGAATCATCGAAGCAGCCACCACCAGCACCAGGTTGTTGCCCAGCAGCAGGGTTTCCCGGGACCAGAGGTTGAAGCCGACATGGCTCTTGACCACCGGCGCGCGCAGGGCGAACAGCGTCAATGAACCACCGACCACAAACAGCAGGAAGACCAGAATGAACACACCACGCTCAGGGTCGGAGGCAAAGGCGTGAACCGAGGTCAGCACGCCGGAACGCACCAGGAAGGTCCCGAGCAGGCTCAACGAGAATGCGGCGATGGCCAACAGCACGGTCCAGCTCTTGAACACGCCACGTTTTTCCGTGACCGCCAACGAGTGAATCAGCGCCGTGCCCACCAGCCAAGGCATGAAGGACGCGTTTTCCACCGGGTCCCAGAACCACCAGCCGCCCCAGCCGAGTTCGTAGTAGGCCCACCAGGAACCCAACGTGATACCGATGCCAAGGAAGGCCCAGGCGACGATGGTCCACGGACGGGACCAGCGCGCCCACGCCGCATCGAGACGACCGCCCAACAGCGCGGCGATGGCGAAGGCGAAGGCCACGGAGAAGCCGACGTAACCCATGTACAGCATCGGCGGATGAACGATCAGGCCGATGTCTTGCAGCAGAGGATTAAGATCGCGCCCGTCCGCCGGCATCTGCGGCAGGATCCGGGCGAACGGGTTGGACGTCAGGATCAGGAACAGCAGGAAACCCGTGCTGATCATGCCCATCACCGCCAGCACCCGGGCCAGCATCACTTGCGGCAACTGTCGGGAGAACACCGACACCGCGAAGGTCCAGCCGCCGAGAATCAACGCCCACAGCAGCAACGACCCTTCGTGAGCGCCCCACACGGCGCTGAACTTGTAGTACCACGGCAGCGCGCTGTTGGAGTTGCTGGCCACGTAGGCGACGGAGAAGTCGTCCGCCATGAACGCATAGGTCAGGCAACCGAAGGCGAACAGCAAAAACGCGAACTGCCCCCACGCAGCCGGCTGGGCCAGGCTCATCCACAAACGGTCGCCGCGCCAGGCACCGAGCAACGGCACCACGGCCTGCACCAACGCAAAACACAACGCCAGGATCATGGCCAGATGGCCGAGTTCGGGGATGAACAGCCCCGAGCTGTAAAGTGCGGAAGTCATCCGTTAGCCCTCCTTGGCTGGCGTAGGTGCCGACTGACCACTGTCTTTCAACGCCTTGGTCACTTCCGGCGGCATGTACTTCTCGTCGTGCTTGGCCAGCACTTCGTCGGCCACCACCACGCCATCAGCGTTGAGCTTGCCGAGGGCAACGATGCCCTGCCCTTCGCGGAACAGGTCCGGGAGGATGCCGCGATAGCTGATGGTCACGGATTTGTTGAAGTCGGTGACGATGAATTTCACGTCCAGGGAATCGCCGGAACGTTGCAGCGAGCCTTTTTCGACCATGCCGCCCGCACGGATGCGCGTGTCTTGCGGCGCTTCGCCATTGGCGATCTGGGTCGGGGTGTAAAACAGATTGATGTTCTGCCGCAGGGCGCTCAGGGCCAGGCCGACGGCAGCGCCGACACCGACCAGGATCGCGAGAATGATGACAAGACGCTTTTTACGCAGCGGATTCACTGGCCGTTCTCCCGGCGCAAACGACGCGCCTCTTGTTGCAGATACCGCTTGCGGGCCAGGATCGGCGCCGCCACGTTGAGGGCCAGCACCGCCAGGCAAATGCCATAGGCTGACCAGACATACAGGCCGTGATGGCCCATGGCGAGAAAGTCGCCGAATGAAGCGAAACTCATCGAGCGGCCTCCAGACTGTTCTGCACTTCGGATTTCACCCAGCTCGCCCGGGCTTCGCGCTTGAGCACTTCAAGGCGCATGCGCAGCAACAGCACCGCCCCGAAGAAACAGTAGAAACCCAGCACCGTCAGCAGCAGTGGCAGCCACATCTCGGCGGGCATCGCCGGTTTTTCGGTGAGAGTGAACGTCGCGCCCTGGTGCAGGGTGTTCCACCACTCCACCGAGTATTTGATGATCGGGATGTTGATCACGCCGACAATCGCCAGCACCGCGCAGGCCTTGGCCGCGCTGTCACGATTGCTGATGGCGTTGCCCAGCGCAATAAGACCGAAGTACAGAAACAGCAGAATCAACATGGACGTAAGTCGCGCATCCCAGACCCACCACGAACCCCAGGTCGGTTTACCCCAGATCGCCCCGGTGACCAGCGCCACGGCGGTCATCCAGGCACCGATCGGGGCGGCGCATTGCAGGGCGACGTCGGCCAGTTTCATTTTCCACACCAGCCCGACAACGCCGCACACGGCCAGCATCACGTAGATCGACTGCGCCAGCATGGCGGCGGGAACGTGGATATAGATGATTCGAAAGCTATTGCCTTGCTGGTAGTCCGGCGGTGCGAAGGCCAGGCCCCAGACCACGCCGACGCTAATCAGCAGCAACGCCGCGACGCTCAGCCAGGGAAGCAATTTGCCACTGATGCCGTAAAACCATTTGGGCGAGCCGAGCTTATGAAACCAGGTCCAGTTCATTGCTGTTTCCATCACGGTTGCTGTTCGTTATCACGAAACAGCCAAAGGGTCTTTACTGGTCAAATTTTAACCAGACCTCATTATTCGCCGACACTGATCTTCAGGCCAGCAGCTATTGCAAAAGGTGCCAGGGTTATCGCCAGGGCGGTCAGGCTACCAAGCCACAAGAGATAACCGGTCGCCGGCATGCCCTGCAATGCCGCCTGCAAGGCGCCACTGCCGAGAATCAACACCGGGATATACAGCGGCAGAATCAGCAGCGCCAGCAACAGGCCACCACGCTTCAATCCTACCGTCAGCGCCGCGCCCACCGCACCGAGCAGGCTCAACACCGGTGTACCGAGCAATAAAGAAAGCAGCAACACCGGCAGACAAGCGGCAGGCAAACCGAGCATCAGCGCCAGCAATGGCGCGAGCAAAACCAGTGCCAGGCCGGAAAAGGCCCAGTGTGCCAGCACCTTGGCCAGCACCAGAAGAGGCAGGGGGTGCGACGAAAGGACCCACTGTTCAAGGGATCCGTCTTCGAAATCACTGCGGAAGAGCCCGTCCAGCGAGAGCAAAACCGATAAAAGCGCCGCCACCCAGACCAGCCCCGGAGACAAGGTTTGCAACAATTGAGTCTCGGGGCCGACCGCCAGCGGGAACAAGGAGACGACGATGGCGAAAAATACCAACGGGTTCGCCAATTCGGCAGGACGGCGGAACAGCAAACGGGCCTCACGGGCGACCAACAGGCCGAAAACACTCATACGGCCCAATTCCCCAAATCAATGTCGCGATAGCCGGCCGGCATCCGGCTCAGCGTGTGGTGAGTGGTCAGCACCACCATGCCGCCGCGCTCGCAGTGCGCGGCCAGGTGTTCTTCGAGTTGCGCCACGCCTTGTTTATCGAGCGCGGTGAACGGCTCGTCGAGGATCCACAGCGGCGGGCTGTCCAGGAACAACCGCGCCAACGCCACACGACRTTGCTGGCCGGCAGACAGTGTGTGACAGGGAACATCCTCGAAACCGCGCAGCCCCACCGCCGCCAGCGCTTGCCAGATCGCCTCATGGGAGGCCGGTTGATGCAAGGCGCAGAGCCAGCTGAGGTTTTCTTCGGGGGTCAGCAGGTCCTTGATGCCGGCGGCATGGCCGATCCACAGCAGGTTGCGCGCCAGTTCGCTGCGTTGTTCGTTCAGTGGCTGGCCGTTGAGCAACACTTGACCGGCGGTCGGATGCATCAAACCGCAAAGCAGACGTAGCAGGCTGGTCTTGCCACTGCCGTTGGGGCCGCTGATCTGTAACATTTCGCCACTGGCC
>NZ_JBFTMK010000177.1:0-20498 GCF_056396965.1 Pseudomonas sp. 05N434 | reverse complement strand
CCACCAGATGGTGGATCGCCAGCAACAGGCGCTGAGTGCCGTCATCGAGGTTCGCCAGCACCGCGCGCAGCAGCGGCCCGTGCTGCAGGTTCAAGCTGCGTTGCGCCTCATTGGCCACCGCTTCCAGTGCCGTGGCGTCGGCGACGTCAACCGCCCAGAGCAACGCCTCGGTCTGGCTGCCCGGCGCACGGTATTGCGCCTGCCAGCCCTCGGCCTGTTCGACGAAACTCAAGCGCAAGCCATCGTGGTGCACAACCAGCGCGCCCAACGCCTGCTCAAGCACATTGGCGTTCAGTTTTTGCGTCGGCTTGAGCATCACCGCCTGGYTCCAGTGCTGACGCTCGGGGATGGTCTGTTCGAAGAACGCCTGCTGCACCGGCAATAACACCAGATCGCCTGTGACCGGCCCCTGATCGATGACCTGAGCCTGCTCACCCAACCGCGCCACCGTGGCCAGTGCCTGGATGGTCTGGTGCTGGAACAGGTCTTTTGGCGTGAAGCGGATGCCGGCCTGACGGGCGCGGCTGACCACTTGAATCGAGATGATCGAATCGCCGCCCAGTTCGAAAAAGTTGTCACTCAAACCGACCTGATCGAGTTTCAGCACGTCTTGCCAGATTGTCGCCAGTTGCYGCTCCAGTGCGCTTTGCGGCGCCACATAGGCTTGCTGCAATTGGCTGATGTCCGGCTTGGGCAGGTTCTTGCGGTCGAGTTTGCCGTTGGGGGTCAGCGGCAGGCGCTCAAGCAGCAGCAAATACGCCGGGACCATGTGCGCCGGCAGCGCGACTTTAAGTTGCTCGCGCAGGCTGTCAGCGAAATCGGCCCGTTCGGCATTGAACGCATCGGCGACCACATAAGCCACCAGGCGCTTGCCGCTGCCGGCGGTGCCTTCCTGGGCAACCACCACGGCTTCGCGCACACCTTCGAGGGCTTGCAGGCGCGCTTCGATTTCCCCCAGTTCGATGCGGAAACCGCGAATTTTCACCTGGTTGTCGATGCGATCCAGGTAATCGAACGTGCCGTCGGCGCGTTGCCGCACCAGGTCGCCGGTGCGGTACAGCAGGCCACCGACCGCACTGAACGGATCGGCGACAAAGCGCTCCGCCGTCAGGCCCGGACGGTTCAGGTAACCCCGGGCCAGGCCGGTGCCGCCCAGGTACAGCTCACCGGCCATGCCTTGGGGCAGCAGGTTCAGGTCGGCGTCCAGCACGTAAGCGCTGCGGTCGCCGATGCGACTGCCGATCGGCGCGTAGGCCGCGCCGCACTGCACGTCGCGCCCGGCCTTCCAGATCAGCGGCGTGACCACGGTTTCGGTCGGGCCGTAGCCGTTAATGATGTAGTCCGGATCGAGCGCACGCTTGACCCGCTCGAAACTGGCGTTGGGCACGGCATCGCCGCCGAAACAGTAGATCCGCACCTTCGGCGGATGGCCTTCACGTTCGGCGTGTYCGGCCAGTTGTTGCAGGTAGACCGGCGGGAACGCCACCACCGTCACGCCGTGTTCGCGCATGACGTTGTAGGTCTGTTCCGGGGTCCACAGGCTGTCGTCGCGAACCAGCAGCGAAGCGCCGTGGGTCAGGTTGGTCAGCCAACGCTCATGGGCGCCGTCGAAGGCGAAGGACATGAAGTGGAATTCGCAGTCGCTGTCACGCATTTCATAGCGTTCGCCAATGGCCTGGCAGTGCATCGCCAGCGGGCCATGGGCGACGCTCACGCCTTTGGGGTTACCGGTGGAGCCGGAGGTGTAAATGACGTAAGCGAGGTTCTGCGGATCGAGCGGCACCTTGGGCGCGGTGAGGGATTGGCTGCGCAGATCGAGACGGTCGAGCTCCAGCACCGGGACCGCATCATCCACCGGCAACTGCACAGAAACCGACGAATCGGTGATCAACAACGCCAGCCCCGAATCCTCGATCAGATAAGCCAGACGCTCGCGCGGGTAACTGGTGTCCAGCGGCACGTAGGCACCGCCGGCCTTGAGCACCGCCAGCAGCGCGACAATCACCCCTTCGCTGCGCGGCAAGGCCACGCCGACCCGGCTTTCCGGGCCGACACCCCGCGCGATCAGGGCGTGGGCCAACTGATTAGCGCGTTGGTCGATGTCGCCATAGCTGAACCGCTGGCCGGCGAAAATCACCGCCGTGCGCTCCGGGCGCTGGGCGGCGAGTTCGGCGATGCGTTGGTGCACGGCGACATTCACCGGGTACGGCTGCGGCTGGTTATCGGCCTGTTGCTGCGCCTGTTCGGCGGCGCTGGCCAGGGCAATTTCACCAAGATTGCGTTCGGCCGACTCGGCGAACTGCTCCAACAGTTGCAGCAGGTGCGCAGCGATGCGTTCGATCGTGGACGCTGAGAAATGCGCCCGGTCGAAGCTGTAATGCAGCGCCAGGGTCTGGCCCAATGTCACGGCCACGCTCAACGGATAATGGGTTTGCTCGAGGTTGGCGACATCGCCGAACACCACGCCTTGCTCCGCGCCCTGTTGCAGCGCCTGGGCAATCGGGTAGTTCTCGAACACCAGAATGTTGTCGAACAGCGCTTCGCCGCCCTGCCCGGCCCAGCGTTGAATGTCCGCCAGCGGCGTGTGCTCGAACTCGCGCAGGCTGAGGTTTTGCGCCTGTACCGCTTGCAACCAGTGGCCGACGCTTTGGTCCGGACGCGGCGTGCCGATCACCGGCAAGGTATTGATGAACAAGCCGACCGCTTGCTCGATGCCGGACAAGTCTGCCGGTCGCCCGGCCACCGTGGCGCCGAACGCCACGGTTGGGTGACCGGTGTAGCGTTGCAACAACAGCAGCCACGCGGCTTGCACCAACGTGTTGAGGGTGACTTTCTGTTGCCGGGCAAAGGCTTCAAGGCCTTGGGTGCGACTGATGTCCAGGGTCTGGAAGTGGTCGCCATGTCCGCTCAGGCTTTCGTTGCCGGACGCCACCCGCGCCAGTCGGGTCGGCTCTTGCAAGGAGGCCAATGGCTCGCGCCAGAAGTCCTGGCTCAGTTGCGCATCCTGACGCTGCAACCAAGCGATGTAATCGCGATAGCGCCCGCCGGTGGCCATCGGTACGCGACCGCTGTAACGCTGCAAGACTTCGCCGAGCAACTGCGAGTTGCTCCAGCCGTCCATCAGGATGTGGTGATGGGTGTAAATCAGCTGCCAGCGATCGGCTGCGGTGTGCACCAGCACCAGTCGTAGCAACGGCGCCTGACTCAGGTCGAATCCTTGTTGGCGCTCGGCATTGGCCAGTTCATTCAGGGCCTGAAGCTGATCGTCACGCTCACGCCAGTCGAGCACGGTGAACGGCAACTGCACCTGCTTGTGGACGATCTGCACCGGTTGTTCCAGTTCGCCTTGCCAGACAAAACCTGTGCGCAAGATGTCCTGTGCATCGACCGTGGCCTGCCAGGCGGCGCGGAAACGCTCCGGTTCGAGGCCTTGCACATCCACCCGCAACTGATTGATGTATTCACCCGCCGCCTGCTCGTACAGGGTATGGAACAACAGCCCCTGCTGCATCGGCGACAGCGGATAGAGGTCGTCGAGTTGGCCGATGGCCACCGGCAATGCCTCGAGTTGTGCCTGGGTGATGCGCGCCAGCGGGAAGTCCGACGGCGTGGCCTGTGGCACCTCAAGGGTGCAGCAATGCTCGATCAATGCGTTGAGTTCGACAGCGTATTGATCAACCAGCTGCTGGATGGTCGTGGTGTCGAACATCTCGCGGCTGAAGGCCCAGCTCATCGACAGCTCGCCGCCGTACACCTGGCCTTCGACCGTCAGCCAGTTGGCCAACGGCGCCGACGGATCCTGGGCCACACCGCTGCCTTCGCTGGACGGCACAAACAACGCCGCTTCGTCGAACTGACGGTCGAACTGCCCCAGGTAGTTGAAGGTGATGCGCGGTTGCGGCATGGCTGCCAGTGCGGCGCCAACCTGCGAGTCGCCCAGATAGCGCAGCACGCCGTAGCCCAGTCCTTTGTCCGGCACCGCGCGCAGTTGCTCCTTGACCGTTTTGATCGATGCGCCGAGGTCGCCGACCGGGCTCAGGTTGACCGGGAACAGACTGGTGAACCAGCCGACAGTGCGGGTCAAATCGATGTCGTCGAACAGGTCCTCGCGGCCGTGGCCTTCGAGCTGGATCAGCGTGCTGCCCTGCCCGGTCCAGCGGCACACGGCCCGCGCCAACGCGGTCAGCAGCAGATCATTGACCTGAGTGCGATAAGCCGCCGGCGCCTGTTGCAGCAGTTTGCGGGTTTGTTCGGCATCGAAGGTCAGTTCGACTTTCTGCTCGAAACGGTTTTGCAGTGCACCGTCTGGGCGGTCGCACGGCAAGTCGGTTTGCGGCGCATCGCGCAGTTGCGCCTGCCAATAATCGACACTGTTGTGGAACGTTGGCAGGTGGCTTTGCAGACGCGCCACCCAGCGCTGGTATGAACTGGTTTTCACCGCCGTCGTCAGCGTCGAGCCGTCGCGTGCCTGGCGATAGAACTGCTGCAGATCCTCCAGCAATACCCGCCACGACACACCGTCCACCGCCAAGTGGTGAATCACCAGCAGCAGCCGCTGAGTGCCGTCGGCCATCTGCACCGACAACGCTCGCAGCAACGGGCCGTTGCCCAGATCAAGACTGCGCTGGGCTTCGTCGCACAACGCATTCAGTTCTTCGAGCGATTGCGCCGAGCGTTGCCACAACACCGACTCAACAGACGCTGCGCCATAGGCCTGCTGCCAACCGGCGTCGGTCTGTTGATAACGCAGACGCAACCCATCGTGATGCTGGAACAACTGCGCCAACGCCTGATCCAGCGCCCCGACATCCAGCGCTTCGCGCGGCACCAGCAGCAGCGACTGGTTCCAGTGATGACGCTCAGGAATGGCTTGCTCGAAGAACCAGTGCTGCACCGGCGCCAAGGCCACCGCGCCAACAACCGGACCTTGATCGATCAGCTTCTGTTCGCCGCTGCGGGCCACTTGCGCCAGGCTGCGGAGGGTCTGGTACTGGAACAGGTCTTTGGGGCTCAACAGGATGCCCGCCTGACGCGCGCGGCTGACCACTTGCATCGACACAATGGAGTCGCCGCCCAGCTCGAAGAAGTTGTCTTCCAGGCCGACATTGTCGATGGCCAGGATGTCTTGCCAGATCGTTGCCAGCGACTTTTCCAGCGCCGTGCGTGGCGCCACGTGTTCACGTTGTTGCTGGGAGCCGTCGACCGCAGGCAAGGCCTTGCGGTCGAGCTTGCCGTTGGGGGTCAACGGCAATTGTTCGAGGAACAGCTGATACGCCGGGACCATGTAGTCCGGTAAATGTTGGCGCAGCGCGGCTTTCAGGGTTTCGCGCAGGCTCGCTTGAGCGTCGGCATCATCCGCCAACACCGCGGCATCGGTCGGCACGATGTAGGCGACCAGTTGCTGACCACTGGCGCCATCCTGAGCCAGCACCGCCAGTTCGCGTACCGCGTCCTGCTGCAACAGCCGCGCTTCGATCTCACCCAGCTCGATGCGGAAACCACGAACCTTGACCTGATGGTCGATGCGACCGACGTATTGCAGCGCGCCGTCGACCTGATAGCGGGTCAGATCACCGGTGCGATACAGACGCTCGCCGTTGCTGGCAAAGGGGTTCGGCACGTACTTCTCGGCAGTCATGCCCGGTCGCGCCAAGTAACCCCGGGTGATGCCCGCACCGGCCAGGTACAGCTCAGCCGATACGCCCTGCGGCACCGGTTGCAGATCGGCGTCGAGCAAATAGCTGGCGGTGTGTTTGAGCGGTCGGCCGATGTTGGCGCTGCCGCCRGACTGGCGGCGAGTCCAGGTGGAATAGGTGGTGTCTTCCGATGGGCCGTAGAGGTCGTAGACGTGCTCGATGGTCGGTTGCTGATACAGCGCGTCGACCAGCGACTGCTTCAGCGGCTCACCGGCGAGGTTGATGATGCGCACGCCCGGCGGAATCTGCTCGGCACTGTGAAGCGCATTGATCGCCGATGGCACCGTGTTGATCAGGCGCACCTGATCGCGGGCCGGCAATTGCGGCAGCTCCAGCGCGTTGCGGGCGATGATCACCGAACCGCCGTTGGCCAGGGTGACAAACAGCTCCCACACCGACAGGTCGAAACACACCGAGGTCGAGGCCAGCACACCCTGAATATCGTCGCGGCTGTACACCGATTGCGACCAGTCGATCAGCGCCAGCACGTTGCGATGGGCGATGGCCACGCCTTTGGGCTTGCCGGTGGAGCCGGAGGTGTAGATCACATAAGCGAGGTTATCCGGCGTGACGCGAGTGACCGGAGCGCTGCTTGGGTAAGTGGCCAGCCATGGCTCGGCGTTGTCCATCAACAGCACTTGAGTGCCCGCAGTGACGTTCAATGTTGCCGCAACAGCCTGCTCGGTCAGCAGCACCAACGCGCGGCTGTCGTCGAGCATGTAGGCCACGCGGTCGGCTGGATAATCCGGGTCCAATGGCACATAAGCGCCACCGGCCTTGAGCACCGCCAGCAGCGCTACCAGCAAGCTGTCGGAACGCTGCATCGCCACGCCGACCCGCACTTCCGGCCCCACACCCAACTCGATCAGCTTGTGGGCGAGGTGGTTGGCGCGGCTGTCGAGCTCGGCGTAAGTCAGTTGCTTGGCCGCGAAGGTCACCGCAAGCGCGTCCGGCATGGCCGCGACCTGCCTGGCGATCAGCCCATGAATGCACAGATCATCGGCGAAACCTTCGTCAGCGCGGTTCCAATCATGGACGATGCGTTGGTATTCCTCGGCTTCAAGCATCGGCAAATCGCTGATGCGCTGCTGGCTGTCGTTGACCATGCCGTGCAGCAAATGGGTCCAGTGCCGCGCCACGCGCTCGATGGTCGGCGCATCGAACAGATCATTGGCATAGGTCAGCGCGGCATGCAGTGTGCCGGCCTTTTCATAGGTGTCCAGGGTCAGGTCGAACTGGGTGGTGCGCCCTTCCCATTCGATCACGCCCAGCTCCAGGCCCGAGGCGGTGGTTACCGTGGAAATGTCTGCCACCTGCGGCTGATGGTTGTACATCACCTGGAACAACGGCGTATGGCTGAGGCTACGCTCCAGCTTCAACGCTTCCACCAGCCGCTCGAATGGCAAGTCCTGATGGGCCTGGGCGCCGAGGGCGGTTTCCTTGATGTCACTGAGCAAATCCGCCACGCGGGTCTGGCCGTCGAGCCGGGTGCGCAGCACTTGGGTGTTGACGAAGAAACCGATCAGGCCTTCGATTTCGCCGCGATTGCGGTTGGCGATCGGCACGCCGACGCGGATGTCGGTCTGCCCGGTGTAACGGTGCAGCAACGCGTTGAATGCGCCGAACAACAGCATGAACAAGGTGATGTTGTGCTTCTGCGCGGTGGCTCGCAGTTGCTCGGCCAGTGGGCCGTCGACGCCGAACTCATAACGCGTGCCGCGATAGCTGGGCATCGCCGGGCGCGGGTGATCGGTGGGCAGCTCCAGCACCGGATGCTCGAAGCCCAATTGGGCTTGCCAGTATTCCAGCTGCCGCGCCTGCTCGCCGGCCTCCAGCCAGCGGCGTTGCCACAAGGCGTAGTCGCTGTATTGAATCGGCAAYGGCGCGAGCTGCGGTTGCACGCTGGCATCATGGGCGTCGTAGCAGCGGATGAACTCGTCGATCAACACGTTCATCGACCAGCCATCAGAAACGATGTGGTGCAGGGTCAGCAGCAGCACGTGCTCCTGCTCGGCGAGCTTGAGCAGCTTGACCCGCAGCAGCGGCCCGACGGCCAAATCGAACGGCAGCAACGATTGCTGCTGGGCGGCCTCGGCCACGGCCTGTTCGCGCTCAAGGGTTGGCAGCGCGCTGAAATCAATTTGCTCGATCACCAACGGCGCACTGGCAGGTACCTGTTGCAGGGACTCGTCGGCCTGGCGCTGGAACACCGTGCGCAGGGTTTCATGACGCGCCACCAGGCTGGCGAACGCTTGCTCCAGGGCCGGCAGGTTCAGTTGCCCAGTCAGGCGCACTGCGCCCGGCAAGTTGTAGGCGCCGCTGTGCGGGTCCAGTTGCCAGAGGAACCACATGCGCTGCTGGGCGTAGGACAGCGCTTGCCGGTCCTCGGCCTCGACCCCTTGCGGAATCGGAAAACGGGCGAAGTCCACGCCCTCCTTGTGCAAGGCCGCAAGGAACATCTGGCGCTTTTCCAGGGGCAACCCGATAAACCGGCGAGCAAGTTTCAAGGAGTCTTCAGCATTCATTTCTTAGCATCCGGATCAGTAGGCAGGAAGCACAAAGGCACGTCGTCCCTATGAAACGAATGCAGACTGGAAAAATTAGCGCTTGAGAACAAGTATCAGGAAGGAAGGTCGAGCGAGGAAACACAGATTTTCAAAGTCAAACCGCATGCATAGGGCTTACGACTGCTTCGCAGCCGAACGGGGGCAAGCCCCCTCGCCACAAAGGCTCGCTCACAGGGTGAAACCGGGCGGATGTTCAGGCAGTTGCAACCAAGGCATGCCGCCGATGGTGAACCTCCAGCTGATCCTTGATCACCCGCAGCACCTTGGCTTCGTGCTCATGAATGAAGAAGTGCCCACCGGCCAACATGTCCACCGAAAAGCTGCCGAGGGTTTCCCTGCTCCAGCCGATCAACTGCTCAGTGGTGGCCTTGTCGGCCTTGCCACCCAGCACATGCACCGGGCACTTGAGCAATGGCCGCTGCACCGGCTGAAAACGCCCACACAATAGAAAATCCGCACGCAGAATCGGCAGTGTCAGGCTCATCAGCTCTTCATTGGCCAGCACCTCTTCGCTGGTGCCATTGAGCGTGCGTAGCTGCTCGATCAACTGCGCATCGGTTTTCGGCTCGGCAAAGCCGCGATCGTAATCGGCCCGCATTGTTGGCGCCGCCGTTCCCGAGGCAAACARCGCCACCGGCTCCGGGCAACCCAACGCACGAAAGGCGTGGGCCAGCTCACACGCGAGCAAGGCGCCCAGGCTATGGCCAAACAGTGCATAGGGCGCCTTGAGCGTCGAACGCAACTCCCTGGCCAATTGCATCGCCAGCGCGCGCATGTCGGTGTGCAGCGGTTCGCCAAACCGTGCGCCCCGCCCCGGCAGCTCCACCGGTTGCAACTGCAGCCACTGCGGCAACTTGCGTCGCCAACGGCTGTAGACCATGGCACTGGCGCCAGAATACGGCAGGCACAGCAGGGTCAGCTTGGTCACCACGTTTACCTCAAAAAGTCGTCTGTAAGGGAAGACGACCCGCGAGGGGCGCAAATTAGTCGGCGCCGGTATATCCCGTCTGGGAGAAAGCGTCGAATTATTGGTTGAGTGTGAAGGCCGGTTCGTCGCCAAATGAACTCTCCGTGGCTTAAACCAGTCAGCTGGTTAAGCCCTCGATTCCCGGAGTTCTGCGGCAATGGCTGATCCTTCCGAACGACAAAGCGCGATCGACGCCCACGGCATCATTGGCGACATGCGCAGCGCGGCGCTGGTCAACGACAAGGGCAGCGTGGACTTTTTCTGCTGGCCGGAATTCGACAGCCCGTCGATCTTCTGCTCGCTGCTGGACAGCCCCGAAGCCGGCATCTTCCAATTGGCTCCGGACTTGCCCGACGCCCGCCGCGAGCAGATTTACCTGCCCGACACCAACGTCTTGCAAACCCGCTGGCTCAGCGATCATGCGGTGGTCGAAGTCACCGACCTGCTGCCCATCGGCGACAGCGAGGATGATTTGCCGATGTTGATGCGCCGGGTGCGCGTGGTCAGCGGTCAAGCGACGATTCATATGTTGTGCAACCTGCGTCATGACTATGCGCGGGCTCACACCAAGGCGCGGGCGCGCGGCCGCAGTGTGTATTTCGAGGCCACCGGTCAGCCGCCCATGCAGCTGTGTGCGGATCAGCCCTTGCGCGTCGAGGGCAACGCAGCGATTGCCGAATTCACCCTCGAACAGGGCCAGAGCGCCGAGTTTTTGCTCGGCGGCGTTGACGATCCGCGCTTCAAGGAAGGCGCCGCCGATCTGTGCCTGGAGCGCACCCTGAAGTTCTGGCGCGACTGGATCGGCCAGTCCAATTACCGCGGGCGCTGGCGGGAAATGGTCAATCGCTCGGCCCTGGCGCTGAAGCTGCTGACCTCGCGCAAACACGGCGCCATCCTCGCCGCCGCCACCTTCGGTCTGCCGGAAACACCTGGCGGCACACGCAACTGGGACTACCGCTACACCTGGATCCGCGACGCCTCGTTCACCGTCTACGCCTTCATGCGCCTGGGCTTCGTCGAGGAAGCCAACGCCTACATGCGCTGGCTGCGCGGCAGGGTCAGTGATTGCCGTGGTAAACCGATGAAACTCAATATTCTCTACGCCATCGATGGCCGCCAGGAGTTGCCGGAAGTCGAACTTGCGCACCTGTCCGGCCATGGCGGTGCGACGCCGGTGCGCATCGGCAATCAGGCCTACGAACAAATCCAGCTCGACATCTTCGGCGAGCTGATGGACGCGGTGTACCTGGTCAACAAGTACGGTGAAGCGATCTCCCATGAAGGCTGGAAACACACCGTGGAAGTGGTCGATCAGGTCTGCGAAACCTGGCAGCAAAAGGACGTTGGCATCTGGGAAATGCGCGGCGAGCAGCATCATTTCCTGCACTCGCGACTGATGTGCTGGGTGGCGCTGGATCGGGCSATMCGGCTGGCCTCCAAACGCTCGCTGCCCGCCCCGTTCGCCCGTTGGGACCAGACCCGTCAAGCGATCTACGCCGACATCTGGAGCAACTTCTGGAACGAAGAACGCGGGCATTTCGTCCAGCACATCGGCGGCACCGGCCTCGACGGCTCGATGCTGCTGATGCCGCTGGTGCGCTTCGTCAGCGCCAAGGATCCGCGCTGGATCGCGACCCTCGAAGCCATCGAGAAACACCTGGTGCGCGCGGGCATGGTCTACCGCTACCGCAACGACGACAGCCAGATCGACGGCCTGCCCGGCACCGAAGGCGCCTTCGCCGCCTGCTCGTTCTGGTACGTCGAATGCCTGGCCCGCGCCGGCCAGATAGAAAAGGCGCACCTGGAGTTCGAACAATTGATGCGGTACGCCAACCCGCTGGGGCTGTACGCCGAAGAGCTAGACAGCCACGCGCGGCATTTGGGCAATACACCGCAAGCACTGACGCACCTGGCGCTGATCAGCGCGGCGAGCTTTCTGGATCGGAAGTTGAGTGGGGAGAAGAACTTCTGGCAGCCTTGAGACTGAGGTGACTGCTTCGCGGGCAAGCCTCGCTCCTACACGGAACCGGGTTCAATTCGAGTCCAATGTGGGAGCGAGCTTGCTCGCGATGACGAGGGATCAGCTGTGTGGCGCAGGCTTCGGTACGTCGACGTTATCCAGCACCCGATTCACTGCCAGCTCGGCCAGCATGATGACTTGCTGAATCGCCAGGAGCGTATGCCGCTGTGGGGCGTCGACATAAGCGGCAATGTCGCTGGTCATGACGCTGGCTGAGGCCAGTGATTCGCAGACATGGGCCAGCAGACTTTCGTTATCCATATCCGGCGCAACCAGAAACATCCTGCTTGGCTTACGACCTTCGGTTTTTTTCGGGGTGGGTTTGAGGTAGTGGTCGAGCGCGCGTTCGGCAGCGTCGTGGAGTTTTTTCGAATCGAGGGATTCATAGGGCGAAACGTCGTCGGTTTCTGGGGGATTCGGTGTGGCTTTGAACATGGTGACACTCCAAATGAGAAGTTGAGCTGCCACTGATCGCTGCGACGCGATGGAGGGAGGCAGCTGTACGCGGGGTCGCAGACCGAGTCATTTGGAAACCCGGCATACCCGAAGGTATCCCGCGCACAGCCACCATAAGACCAAACGACACACTCCGAAGGAGCGTTGGTTGGGCGGCGGCGATTATGCACCAAATGAACTGAACGGACTGCGACGCCCGGTCGCTGAATTTGCAACGACCCCCAAAGCCTATCGGCTCCCTTTCCTAACCAACAACCGCCAAAACTCGTCGGAAATATCCACTTTTACGACACTTTTTGTAGGATCAAGACCTACCCGCGGTGAACTTAAACACACTCTGCCTGGCAGGGCTGACCTCCTGTGGCGAGGGAGCTTGCTCCCGTTGGGGCGCGCAGCGGCCCTGAAATCTGCAACCACATTCCTCCAGAAGCACCGTATTTACTGGCTCAGCGACTGCTGCGCAGCCGAACGGGGGCAGGCACCCTCGCCACAGGATCGTGTAGGTCGAACACCTACATTTACTAAACAAAACTGCCCAATCAACACTTGGTAACTGATTCCTACATCCGGAAATACCTTGTTGCCAGCACCTACATCCATCCCTACCATCCACGCTCAACGGGCACAGCGGAGCTGTCCAACAAAACCCGAATTCAAGGAACCAGAATGACCCAGCGCATCCATCGCAGCATCAACGTCCCACTCCGATCAGGCCTGAATCGGACTGAACTGTGGGAAGGCCCCGACAAAGGCTTGATCAAATGCTGGGAAATCGGCCGTCAGCGCGCCGCCCGCTTCCCCGACCTCGCCCACCAATGCCTCACCGGCGAACTCCCGGTGCTGGGTTGGAAAGGTGGCGTCAGCCGCAGCCTGAAGAAACTCGAAAAATACGGATCCCTCAAATACCTCGCCCAATGGCAAGGGTTACGCGGGGAAGATCTGGATATTGATCTGAGCGCAGAACGGGCGTTGACCTGTTCCAGGACCAAAATGGTCGTGACATTTACGCCGGATCGGTCGAAGTACTTCAATCAGATGGACGTGGAAGCCTGAGGAAAGAGCCCGGGTCGATCTGAATCAGCCGTTGATAGACAGCCCATGGAGCATCGAATGCAGATCCAACATGTCCTGACGCCAAACCTCGATATTGCCTGCGAAACACACGGCCCCAGCACCGGTGACCCAGTCATCCTTCTGCACGGTTTCCCCTACTCCCCCCGCGCCTACGACGACATCGCGCCAGCCCTCGCCGCAAAGGGCTACCGTGTGATCGTCCCGTACCTGCGCGGCTACGGCCCGACCCGTTTCAACTCCCCCGCCACCCTGCGCTCTGGCCAGCAGGCCGCCCTCGCCCAGGATTTACTGGACCTGATGGACGCCCTCGCCATCAAACAGGCCGCGCTGTGCGGTTACGACTGGGGTGGTCGGGCGGCGTGCATTGTCGCGGCGCTAAGGCCGGAGCGGGTGCGCTGCCTGGTGACCGGGGACGGTTACAACCTGCAGAACATCCCCCGCTCCACCCAGCCTCTGGATCCGCAGACTGAACATCGTCTCTGGTATCAGTATTACTTCCACACCCCGCGCGGCGTGGAAGGCTTGACCCAAAACCGCCGGGCCCTGTGCGAACTGCTCTGGCGCCTGTGGTCACCGACCTGGGCGCAAAATGCCGAACGATATCCCTTGAGCGCGCCAGCCTTCGATAATCCGGATTTCGTCGACGTAGTAATTCACTCGTACCGGCACCGGTTCATGTATGCGCCCGGCGACCCGACGCTGGAATGGATGGAAGAAGCGCTGACCCGACAACCGGCAATCAGCGTGCCGACAATTTCCCTGTGCGGTGCCGATGACGGTGTGGGACCCGCGCCTGAAGTCGATGAAGACGCCGAGCATTTTACCGGCCCCTACGAACGCCGAGTGTTGGCGGGCGTCGGGCATGACATTCCCGAGGAAGCGCCCGAGGCGACGCTCAAGGCAATACTGGATCTGCTGAAGGGCTGACGGAAAACCGCTCGCGATAAGCCTGCGGTGTCACGCCCATGGCCCGCAGAAAACTGCGGCGCAGGGTCTCTTCGCTACCAAACCCGCATTGCATCGCGGCCCGTTTGATCGGTACGCCGGTGTCGCTGAGCAGTCGTCGCGCGGTCTCGACCCGAATCAGTTCTATGGCCCGCGCCGGGGTCTGGCCGGTGTCGGCGCGGTAGTGACGGACGAAGCTGCGCTCGCTCATCCCGGCCTGCAAGGCCAAGGTCGGGATGCCAAGGTCCTTGGTGAGGTTTTCGCTGATCCAGGCGTGAAGCTCGTCGAATCGGTTGCCTTCTTTCTGCAAAGACAGGGTCACGCTGAACTGCGACTGGCCCCCCGGACGCTTGAGAAACACCACCAGTTGCCGGGCGACTTCGAGGGCCATGGTTCGGCCGAGGTCTTGTTCGACCATGGCCAGCGCCAGGTCAATGCCCGCGGTAACCCCGGCCGAGGTCCAGACCGGACCGTCGTTGATGAAGATCGGGTTGGGTTCGACCTGCAGTTTGGGATGCTGCTGCGCCAATTGCTCGCAGCGGGTCCAGTGCGTCACCACCCGTCGACCATCAAGCCAGCCGCTGGCCGCCAGCAAAAACGCCCCGGTACACACTGACGACACCCGCCGGCAATCTCGCGCATGCTCACGCACCCACCCCACCAGCGACGCGTCCTGCGCCGCCGCGTAAACGCCCCAGCCACCGGCAATGATCAAGGTGTCGCTGCCCCGATTCGGCAGCGGTTCTGCCAACAGTGCCAACCCCGCCGACGACATCACCGCCCCGCCACCGCTGGCAATCACTGACGGCGCATAGGGCGGCGGCAGACCTTGCTGGCGGGCAATGTCATTGGCCGAGGCAAACACCTGCAACGGCCCGGTGACATCGAGCACTTGCACGTTGGCGAAGGCCAGCACATGAATGGTTTTCGGGTGGTTTGGCATGATTGGCGTAATTCGTGGGGTTATTGGCGTATTCGCCAAATCCTACGAGCCTACAGTGAAGCCGTCCACCCCAATCAGGAGAAAAACGCCATGACGTTGCAGATCGGTTTACTGTTGTTTCCACAGGTTCAACAACTGGACCTGACCGGCCCATATGACGTGCTGGCCTCGCTGCCGGACGTGAAGGTGCATCTGATCTGGAAAGACCTGGTGCCCGTCACCGCGAGTACCGGGCTGGTGTTGAAACCGACCATCACCTTCGACGATTGCCCGCCGCTGGATGTGATCTGCATTCCCGGAGGTGGCGGCGTCGGCCCATTGATGGAGGATGAACAAACCCTGGCCTTCATCAAGACTCAGGCCGCCACGGCGCGGTATGTCACCTCGGTCTGCACCGGTGCCCTGGTGCTTGGCGCGGCAGGGCTGCTCAAGGGCAAGCGCGCCACCACGCACTGGGCGTATCACGAGTTGCTCGGGCTGTTGGGGGCGATCCCGGTGAAGGATCGGGTGGTGCGCGACGGCAATCTGCTGACCGGTGGCGGGATCACCGCGGGAATCGATTTTGCCCTGACCCTGGCCGCTGAATTGTTCGATAAGGACACCGCGCAACTGGTGCAATTGCAGCTGGAATACGCCCCGGCACCGCCGTTTGCTTCGGGCAGCCCCGAGACAGCGCCAG
Source organism: Pseudomonas sp. 05N434 (assembly GCF_056396965.1). Taxonomy (NCBI): domain Bacteria; kingdom Pseudomonadati; phylum Pseudomonadota; class Gammaproteobacteria; order Pseudomonadales; family Pseudomonadaceae; genus Pseudomonas; species Pseudomonas sp. 05N434. Next base: position 5,151 of record NZ_JBFTMK010000177.1, on the reverse strand, counting down.
CCGGCGTACTGGAGGAAGCCCGTAAACGTGCTGCCGGGTCGTTGAAATTACGTACGGAAATCACCGAACGTGCAGCGGCGAAACTCGACCTCCAGTGAAAGAGATGGCCGCGGGGGGCTATCCCCCGCAGCCAGTCACTCACGCCGGCCATTCGGCACAAACAGCTCGAACGAGTCATCGCCATAAGCCCGCTCCACTTTAGCGATCACCACTTGATAACCCGCATACCACTTGCGGTACTGGCGCTTGGCCTCCAGGTGCCTGGGGTGGCTGGCGAATTCCCGGATAGAGGTTTCGTCCTGCCAGTAGTAACTGGCGTTGACCATTTCGCCATCGGCCGAGCACCAGGACTGGGTACCGACGAACCCTTCGATGCTGATCGCGACTTCGTCGATCAACGTGCTCAACAGGTTGAACTCCTCGTCTCGTTGCCCGGGTTTGTAGATAAACGATGCGATGTACATGTAGAGGTTCCTTTTCAGTGAATGAGTCAGGCCGGACGTGTCATCAGGGCCAGCCTGACGGCGAGCAACAGCAATACCGCGGCCAGCCCCAATGACTGCCATGTGGCGAATGTCGACGTGCTGGAAATACGCCGGCTGACCGTGCTGCCGAAAACCCCGAGCAGGGTGTGAAACACGCCACTGACCAGGGTCAGCACCATGCCCAGCAGCACCAGCTGTACGGCAATCGAGCCTCGTTGCGCGTTAACGAATTGCGGCAGGAACACCATGAAAAACAGCAAGGCCTTGGGGTTCAGCAGGCTGTTGAGCATCGCCCGGATCAGCAGGGTCTTGAGCGGCACCTGCGCAACATCCGACGTGCCGCTGGCCGATGGCTTTTGCAACGCCTTGAACGCCAGCCACAGCAGATACAGAACGCCGGCATAACGGATCAGGTCGAAGGCCGGTGGCCAACTGGCAACCAGTGCCGTAACCCCCATCGCGGTCAGCGCCGTCAGGATCAGATCGGCCAGGCCAATGCCCAATCCCGACGCCACACCGCCGCGCCAGCCATAACTGGCACCATGGCTGATTACGAAGGCCATGTTCGGCCCGGGTGACAGCAGCAACAGCATCACCGCGCCGACGAAAATCGATAAGGTCGCAGGGTCAATCACAGCGAAGTCTCCGTCCTGGAAAGCCTGTAGATTAGAGCGCCAATCTGATACAAACAAAAAATTGATCCAGATACAAAGAGCGCTCACCCATGACCCGTATTCGCTACAAACGCCTGGTGGATCCTTGCCTCGCGGACTGGGGTTGGAACAGCAACCACTGGGCATCGGCACGGTGGACCTGACCTTCAATTACCCGTCGGTACCCGGTCAGGACGAGTTATTGCGCGAGGGTTTGCGAGCGATTGCCGCCTCCGGGGATATCGATGCGCTATTGCATTCCGCGCCTCAGGGCGGGCGGCCGCATGAACGGCAGACGGCGGCCCGGCATTTACGCAATCGGGACATTCGGGTGGGGGGCGATCAGGTTCTGATCGTCAACGGCGCCCAGCAAGGTCTTGCCGTGACGCTGATGGCACTGCTCAAGCCGGGAGATATTCTGGCCCTCGACGCCCTCACCTACCCCGGCCTGAAAACCTTGGCCCAGGCCCATCGGCTGGACCTCGAAGCCCTCCCGCAAATCGCCGGGCACACCGACCTCGACGCCCTGGAAGCGCTGTGCAAGCGGCGCCCCGTGCGGGCGCTCTACAGCATGCCGACGATGCACAATCCGTTGGGGACGGTGATGTCCATCGCCGACCGTGAACGCCTGGTGCAATTGGCCGAGCGATACGACTTTCTGATCATCGAAGACGGCGCCTATGCCTTCCTCGCAGAACCGGCCCCCAAACCGCTGTTTACCCTGGCCCCGCAGCGCACGCTGTACATCAGCGGCCTGTCGAAAAGCGTTGCCTCGGGCCTGCGCATCGGTTTCATCGTTGCACCGAAAGCGATGATGCCGGCGCTGGAGCAAGCCATCCGAGTGTCGACATGGAGCACCCCGTCGCTGACCGTCGCGCTGGCCTGCCGCTGGATCGATAGCGGCGAAGTCGACAACCTCGAAGAGCAAAAACGCCTGGACGCCCGGCAGCGACAGGACCTGGCTCGGCAAATCCTGAAAAACTGCGAACTGGTGGCGCATCCCGCTTCCTACTACCTCTGGCTCAGATTGCCCGAAGGCTTGCGGGCCGAAACGGTGGTTGCCGAGCTGGAACGAAAAGGTGTGCAGGTGACCAGCGCCGCACCCTTTGCCACGACCACTCATGTGCCTCCTGCACTGCGGGTGGCCATGGGATCGATCAGCCTCGACGTGTTGAAGCGCGCCCTGGAGACTCTGCGTGAAGTCGTGGACATCTGACGGACTTTTCTGACACCCATAAAAAAACCCGCCTAAGCGGGTTTCTCAAGACCATTGCGACATCCTGTCGGCAGCCATCCTGGCGTATGGTCGATCATCCGTGATCCTGAACACGTCCTGTGTTCAGTTGATGGATCCAGATTAAACACATTGGCGAAGCTTCAAAAGACGACATAACAGCGGCTGCGTGTAAGCCATTGACCATTCAGCACCTGAAAGCAGCCCCTGTAGCAGCTGCCGAAGGCTGCGTTCGGCAGCTGCTACTAGTACGGGTACAGGTACGGGCGATCGGTCGCAGTTTCCTGCAGACGAAAAAAAACCCGCCGAAGCGGGTTTTCCCAAGACCATATCGACTCCCTGTCGGCAGCAATCCTTGCTTATGGTCGATCATCCGTGACCCTGAGCACTTCCTGTGCTTCAGTTGATGGGGCTAGATTACGCTTCGGATCCAATCAGCAATAGACGATATAGCTACTACCGCGTGTAAGACATTCGCTATAGCCACCCTTCCGAAAACCCTTGGACGTATCAACCATCATGGGCCGAAGCCGCGAATTTCGCGGCTTGCAGCCATCAACTTCCCTGACGCTCGTGGGCCTTGGTGTTTTCTGCCAGAAACTGTTCGATGTTGTTCATCTGCTCATCCCAGCCACGGCTGTCCATGCGGAAAGCCTTGAGCCTGCGCGACTGGGGAACGTGATCGAAACCGGACTCGACGACCGTCAACAGCGTGCCTTCGTCCATGTCCTGGAGTTCGAATTTCACCAGCGTGGTGGGCTCCTGAGAGTAATCGACTTCCGGCTCCACCGCATACGGGTGCCAGCGAAACGAAAACACCCGCTCCGGCTCGACCCGCTCCACCAGTACATTCCACAACAAGTGCTCATAACCAGGATACGTAATCTGCCCCTGGGTCCACTCGCCGGCGACAAAGCGCTTGCCTTCGAGTGCCACGCCGAACCATTGTCCGAACATTTCGGCATTGGCCAGCATGCGCCAGACCCGCGAGCGCGGCGCCTTGAGCAGGATCTTCCTTTCGATGCGATCTGATGCTGGGTTCATAAGTCACCTCCTGTATTGAACAGTAGGCCCGTAAAGACCAGAAGACCAACCTAAAAGTTGTATCAAACGGCTGATGCAATCAACCGTACCTGAAATATTCGGCCTCGATTTTGGCCATAAGTTCTGGTTTGAAAGGCACAGTCAACGGATTGAAACTGCTAACGTTTGCAACGACGTGCAACCTTACAAGGAAGATTCATGCAGCCTTCACTCACGGAGCGTTATCGCGCAACCCTGTTTGGGCTTGCTTGCGCAGATGCTATCGGCACCAGTGTCGAATTCYAGCCACGCGGCTCGTTCGAGCCCCTGACCGATATGGTTGGCGGCGGCCCGTTCAATCTGAAGCCGGGGCAATGGACCGATGACACATCCATGGCACTTTGCCTGGCTGAAAGTCTGCTGAACAAAAAAGGTTTTGATGCGGCTGACCAGATGGGCCGTTACCTCAACTGGTGGCAATGGGGTTACCAGAGTTCGACCGGCGAATGCTTCGACATTGGCATGACCGTACGTGACGCGCTGGCTCGTTATCAGAAAACCGGTCAGCCATTCGCAGGCTCCTCCGATCCCGACACGGCGGGCAACGGTTCGCTGATGCGGCTGGCGCCGGTAGTCTTGTACTACTTTCCCGACCGCGACCGGATCAGGACGTTTTCCGTAGACAGTTCGCGTACTACCCATGCCGCGCCGGAGGCACTTGAATGCTGTCAGTTGCTTGCCGAACTGCTCCGCAAGGCATTGCTAGGCGCCACCAAGCCGGATTTGCAGCGCCTGCCAGAGACAATATTCCTGGAACCAAAAGTCATGGCCATCGCCCGAGGCGACTACCTCGACAAGTCCAAAGACGATATCCGGGGCAGCGGCTACTGCGTTGCATCACTGGAAGCGGCCTTGTGGTGCTTTCACCACACTGACAGTTTTGCAGCCGCCATCCTCGAAGCCGCGAACCTGGGTGACGACGCCGATACCACTGCCGCCATCGTCGGTCAGTTGGCCGGGGCTCACTATGGTGCGCAGGCCATCCCTGAAGGCTGGCTGGCGAAGTTGCACAGGCGCGCTGACATCCAGGTTTGTGCGGACCAGTTACTCGCGGCTTCAGGCGCCCTTTCTACAAGCTGAAGCCTGCGTCTTCGCTACACTGCAACCTCCTCTTTTCAATTGTCACAGCGAGAATTCCCATGCACCCACGCTTGCTCCTGGCACTGACGCCGCTGCTGTTCACCCCTCTTGCGCATGCCGTCGACTGCGACAACGCCACCGACCAGACAACGATGAATCAGTGCGCGGCGCAGCAGAACAAAGCGGCCGACAAGGAGCTGAATGCGCTTTACCAGCAGATCACCACGCGATTGAAGGACAGCCCTGACGCCAAGAAGCTGTTGGTCGGTGCCYAGCGCTCATGGATTGCGTTTCGCGATGCCGAGTGYAAGTTCTCGGCGTCCGGAGTGGAGGGAGGCAGTGTTTACCCGCTGATCTATAGCAACTGCACCACGGCGCTGACCAAGGCGCGGGTCGAAGCATTCAAGACTTACTTGAAGTGTAAGGAAGGGGATTTGAGTTGCCCGGTGCCTGAGGCTTGATGCTGCGGCGTTCTTGAGGCCGCCGCGTGCCAGCTTAACGATCACTATAAAAATCAATCAGTTACTTGAAATAACTGGCTTATGGGCGCGTCTGAACGAGATCGCCCGCGTCTAATATCGCGATACCTGTTTGCAGTGTGAGACAAGCATAGAGG
>NZ_JBFTMK010000176.1:0-10380 GCF_056396965.1 Pseudomonas sp. 05N434 | reverse complement strand
GTTCGGTGCTGCCGGACTCATTCGTTATCAGCCTGCCTCTGGCCCAATCTCACCCTGCCCTGGCAATGCTGGCGTTTATCGGCGGCGCTTCGGCGGCGACCAGCATGGTGATTGTCGCCAGCGTGGCGCTGTCGACCATGCTCTCCAACGACATGTTGCTGCCATGGTTGCTGCGGCGCAACAACGCCGAACGGCCATTCGAAGTGTTCCGCCAGTGGATGCTTTCGGTGCGCCGGGTGAGCATTGTGGTCATTCTGCTGCTGGCCTACGTCAGCTATCGCCTGCTGGGCTCGACCGCGAGCCTGGCGACCATCGGCCAGATTGCCTTCGCCGCCGTGACCCAACTGGCCCCGGCCATGCTCGGCGCGCTGTACTGGAAACAGGCTAACCGCCGTGGCGTGTTCGCCGGTCTGGCCACCGGGACATTCCTCTGGTTCTACACCCTGGTGTTGCCGGTTGCCGCCAACAGCCTCGGCTTGCCCTTGAGCAGTTTTCCGGGCCTGGCCTGGCTGCAAAGCAATCCGCTGAACCTGCCGATCACGCCGCTGACTCAGGGCGTGGTGTTGTCCCTGGCGGGTAACTTCACCTTGTTCGCCTGGGTCTCGGTGCTGTCACGCACACGGGTTTCGGAGCACTGGCAGGCCGGTCGTTTCATCGGCCAGGAAATCAGCCCCCGCCCCAGCGCCCGCTCGATGCTGGCGGTACAGATCGACGATTTGCTGCAACTGGCTGCCCGGTTTGTCGGCGAAGAACGGGCCCGTCAGAGCTTCATCCGTTTCGCCTACCGCCAGGGCAAAGGCTTCAACCCGAACCAGAACGCCGACGGCGAATGGATCGCCCATACCGAACGCTTGCTGGCCGGTGTACTCGGCGCCTCTTCGACTCGGGCGGTGGTAAAAGCCGCCATCGAAGGTCGGGAAATGCAACTGGAGGACGTCGTACGGATCGCCGACGAAACCTCGGAAGTGCTGCAATTCAACCGCGCCCTGCTGCAAGGCGCCATCGAGAACATCACCCAGGGCATCAGCGTGATCGACCAGTCGCTGAAACTGGTGGCCTGGAACCGGCGCTACCTGGAGCTGTTCAACTACCCCGACGGTTTGATCAGCGTCGGCCGACCGATTGCCGACATCATTCGCTACAACGCCGAACGCGGCCTGTGTGGCCCCGGCGAAGCGGAAGTGCATGTCGCCCGTCGCTTGCACTGGATGCGTCAGGGCCGCGCCCATACCTCCGAGCGACTGTTCCCCAACGGCCGAGTGATCGAACTGATCGGCAACCCGATGCCCGGCGGCGGTTTCGTCATGAGTTTCACCGACATTACCGCGTTCCGCGAAGCCGAGCAGGCGCTGACCGAAGCCAATGAAGGCCTTGAGCGGCGGGTCGCCGAACGGACCCACGAACTGTCGCAACTCAACCTTGCCCTGACCGAAGCCAAGGGCACCGCCGAATCGGCCAACCAGTCGAAAACGCGTTTCCTGGCCGCCGTCAGCCATGACTTGATGCAACCGCTGAACGCCGCGCGGCTGTTCTCCGCCGCCCTCTCCCATCAGGAAGAGGGTTTGTCCAGCGAAGCGCAGAAGCTGGTTCAACACCTGGACAGCTCACTGCGTTCGGCCGAAGACCTGATCAGTGATCTGCTGGATATTTCCCGTCTGGAAAGCGGCAAGATCAACCCTGATCGCAGGCCCTTCGTGCTCAATGAGTTGTTTGACACGCTGGGGGCCGAGTTCAAGGCACTTGCTCAGGAACAGGGGCTGAAATTCCGCGTCCGGGGCAGCACGCTACGGGTCGACAGCGACATCAAACTGCTGCGACGGATCTTGCAGAACTTCCTGACCAATGCCTTCCGCTACGCCAGAGGCCCCGTGTTGCTCCGTGCTCGGTCACACTTTGCGCGTACGCTCCTGGCCGGGGCGCGGCAGTGTATTCAGTGTCAGCGTGCCGTTGGCTCGGGCACAAGCCGCGGTGCCGGCCAAGGTTGCCGAACTCAATGGCCATTTGCTCGGCGGCGCACAGGTGCTGTGCATCGATAACGAGGACAGCATCCTGATCGGCATGAACAGCCTGCTCACGCGCTGGGGTTGCCAGGTCTGGACCGCGCGCAACCGTGATGAATGCGCGACGCTGCTCAACGACGGGATGCGCCCGCAGTTGGCGCTGGTGGATTACCACCTGGACGATGGCGAGACCGGAACCGACTTGATGGCGTGGTTGCGCACGCAATTGGGCGAGCCGGTGCCGGGGGTGGTGATCAGCGCCGATGGACGGCCGGAGACCGTGGCCCAGGTGCATGCAGCGGGCCTGGATTACCTGGCCAAACCGGTGAAGCCGGCGGCGTTGCGGGCGTTGTTGAGCCGGCATTTACCGTTGTAGTACGGCAGGTTTGGTACACACCACCGTGGCGAGGGGGCTTGCCCCCGTTGGGCTGCCAGCAGCCCTGATTTGTGCAGCTTCGGTGTTTCAGGCATACCGCTCTGCCTGCTTTGCGACTGCTTCGCAGCCGAACGGGGGCAAGCCCCCCCTCGCCACAGATGCCATCGAAAAAGATGGCTTATTCGGGCAACTCGGCCAAGCCATCGACATCCGTCATGGCCCGCTCCAGCAGGTCCGCCGGCAAGCTCTTGCTGGCCCGCGCGCCAAGCAATTTGAGCTGTTCGCTGCGACTGACCAGGTTGCCGCGGCCTTCTGTCAGCTTATTGCGGGCAGAGCTGTAGGCCTTGTCCAGCTGCTGCAAGCGATTGCCGACCTCATCCAGATCCTGAATGAACAACACGAACTTGTCGTACAGCCACCCGGCGCGCTCGGCGATTTCCCGAGCGTTCTGGCTCTGGCGTTCCTGCTTCCACAGACTGTCGATGACCCGCAAAGTGGCCAGCAACGTGGTCGGGCTGACGATCACGATGTTGCGGTCGAAGGCCTCCTGAAACAACGTCGGCTCAGCCTGTAACGCCGCGGAAAACGCCGCTTCGATCGGGACGAAAAGCAGGACGAAATCCAGGCTGTGCAGCCCGTCGAGCCGCTTGTAGTCCTTGCCGGCCAGGCCTTTGACATGATTGCGCAGGGACAGCACGTGCTGCTTGATGGCGATCTGGCCGATGCCGTCGTCTTCGGCGGCCACATATTGCTGATAAGCCGTGAGGCTGACCTTGGAATCGACCACGACCTGCTTGTCGCCAGGCAGGTAAATAATCACATCCGGCTGGAATCGCTCACCGTCCGGCCCCTTCAGATTGACCTGGGTCTGGTACTCGCGCCCCTTCTCCAGGCCCGCGTGTTCAAGCACCCGCTCAAGAATCAGTTCACCCCAATTGCCTTGGGTTTTCTGCCCTTTCAAGGCGCGGGTGAGGTTGGTGGCTTCGTCGCTCAGGCGCAGGTTCAGTTGTTGCAGACGCTCCAGTTCCTTGGCCAGGGAAAAGCGCTCGCGGGCTTCGGCCTGATAACTTTCCTCGACGCGCTTTTCGAACGACTGGATGCGCTCCTTCAACGGATCGAGCAATTGCCCCAGACGCTGCTGACTGGTTTCGGCAAAACGCTGTTCGCGCTCGTCGAAGATCTTGCCCGCCAGCTCGGCGAATTGCGCTCGCAGTTCGTCTCGCGAGCCTTGCAGGTCGTTGAGGCGCTGCTGATGGCTTTCCTGCTGCTCACGCAACTCGGCGTTGAGGGAGGCAGCCTGAGCGTCCAGGCGACGCAACTCAGCTTCTTTGCCGGCACGTTCGATGTTCCAGGCGTGGGCTGCGTCGCGGGCATCGTCGCGTTCGATCTGCAGCAATTCGACTTCACGGCGCAGGGCGGCCAGATCGGCTTGTTTGGCGGCGTTGGCCTGGCTCAGGTCAGCGACTTCATCACGGCAGGTGTCGAGCTGGGCGTTCAAGCCATCCTGCGTCAGCTGGGCCATGGCCAGGCGCTCTTCCAGCAATGCCAGTTCGGCCTGCCCCGTACTCGCCCGACGCTGAAGTTGCCAAGCCAGTATCAGCAATGGCAGTGCAGCGCCCGCCAGCCCCAGCAATGCGCTGGTCAAGTCCATCGCCATAGCCACTCCTGCCGATTAGATAAAGCGTGAAGGTTAACCAAGGCGTCAGGTCTTGGACAGCTCAGTCTTCGATCAGGCCGAGTTCCTGCTGGGCGCGTCGGTCCCCTGCGCGCGCAGCCTGGCGCAACAGGTCCTGGCCAATACGGCGATCCCGGGCATTCCCGCATTCGCGGCACATCAATTGGCCGAGGCGGCTTTGCGCGGCCACTACGCCTTCACGGGCAGGTTGCTTGAGTAAACGTCCGGCGAAGTGTTTGACGTTGGGGTTTTCGCCCAGGCGCGGGCTGTCCAGTAGCCACTCGGCCACACGCATCGAAAAGCGCTTGGGTGGGTTAATGCTGGAGGGTGCTGAGGCAGGAGAGACTGGTACTGAGCGAAACTTCATAAAGCACTGTGGGGCAGATCGGAAGGCGCGCCACTCTACTCTTTTTTTCGCACAGGTAAAGTCGAGAAAAGCCTGCACGCCCGTCCTAGAGCAAGCGCTCGGGACAATCCACAGAAGCTGTGGATAACTCAGTGGACAACCGCCCTTGAAGTCGCGCAAAGCCGTGTGGAATGGGGCTCGCAGTCAAACTGACGATTTTTTCACCAGTAAAAAAAAGCGATGTTTTTCATTGACTTAAATTTTCGTTACAGGCACCCACCCTCGGTGAAGCGAGGATGACAGTGGGATGACAGTCCGCGCAACTAATGTGCACAAGTACCTGCGAGGCGGTTATATCAGTGCGCTTTTTCGGCGCGTTTTTACGGTGACGCCTGGGGATAAACCCGGCAACCCGCGCCGCAGATTGATCCTGGCTCGATCGCCCTCTCGGATCAACGGCCGTTTTTTGGGCAATTGCGGGGCACGTGTCGGCCGATGACATTTTCCGACAGCACTTGCGGATGTGGTCGGCCGGCACTTCAGTGTTTTTTTGCGAGCAGGCTTCCCTTCGGCCATTCAATCCGTTAGTATCCGCGGCGTTAGTACCAAGCTGAAAGTCAATTCTGGTCGAACAAATCCCCCCGGTCAGCCTTCCCTGAGAGAAGCCTTCACCGACAAAGCGGGATCGACCACCTCGATGGTTTCCAGGTAAATCTTGCGTCAACACAGCCTTTGAATCGAAAGCAAAGGGTGTTGCGAAGTTCACTTACTCTGACCGAACCAGCCTGCAAATTGATCAGGATCTTCACCCCGGGCCCAGAACCTTTGCCCCTGATGTGTTGCCTGCCCTCCTAAGTACCTACCTGCCAGCCCAAGCGCGCCAACTTATCAGCGCTTCAAACTGGCTGCTTTGTTCCAGTCGGGTTCTTCGTTCGACCAATGGTGGTCGTCGTCACTGGAACGTTTTAATTTTGCACGGTTCTTATCCGTGTCGCTTGTAGGAACACCCGATTATGTCTACTCAAATCCACACTCAGGATGCCATTCGCACCCTAACCAACGCTTTTGCTCCAATGAACTGCCTGATCATGGCCGCTCGCAAAGGCTGCTTCAGCTTCACTCTGGTCAACGAACACGGCATCGCTCGTCACAGCGAACGCCTGTACCCCGATCAATACTCCAGCGCCGAGCCGCTGCAGGCTGTGATCGAGCGTACTCGCCAGGCACTGGTTGCCTGAGACGCCAGAAAGGCTGAAAACCTCAAAAGCCCTGCTGAAAAGCGTAATGCCGCTCACTTAAGCGGAGCAGCCTTACGGTCCACTGGAAACCGGGGCTTTGATATTTTCACCGTCCCTGGCCTTGAAGGCCTTGGACGGTGATTCAGCCCCCCCTCCGATACCGGTTCTTAACCCTGCCAATCATCCGCCTGTACCTGAAATCGGGTTGTCCGCGGCCATCACGATCAGTTGCACGGCAATGTCCCCGCACAACCGCCGGATCTACGCACAAGATTACGCCCATGCTGGGCGCACCATAAAAATCCGATGCCAGAGGTCTGGCATCGGATTTTCGAGGAAGTCCGGCTGAGGCTCAAATACTCAAGTGAACAGCATTACGGTCAGGCGAAACACTCGCTCCCTATCAGGTGAGCGGTTTGCGCAGCAGGATATCGACCGCGAAGACGCCCAGGACAGTCCCGGACACCCAGCGTTGGGTGCGCATGGCAGAAGGTCGCTTGGCCAGGAATCCACTGACCCGGGAGGCGGCGAGAACGATCATGCCGTTCACGGTGACGGCAATGGTGATCTGTACCAGCCCCATCTGGATGAATTGCTGGAAGGTAGATCCTGCGGAAGGGTCGATGAACTGCGGGATCAGCGCGGAATACATCAGCGCAATCTTCGGATTCAGCAGGTTCGTCACAAGCCCCATGGTGAACAGCCGTCTCCGCGAGTGAGGTGGCAGCTCCCGCGCCTCGAAGGGGGAACTCCCCCTGGGCTTCAGCATGTTCCAGGCCAGATAGCCCAGATAAAATGCGCCTGCGATCCTGACGACATCGTAGGCGACTGGCACTGCCTTGAACAAAGCGGCCAGTCCCAGTCCCGCCGCCAACAAGTAGCACACGAAGCCTAGCGCCACACCCGCCAGCGAAATCATCCCGGCCAGCCGCCCCTGGGAAATCGCCCGCGAGGTCAGGTAGACCATGTTGGGACCCGGTGTCAGCACCATGCCCAAGGAGATGATRGCCACACCGGCCAGGCTTTCCAGCGCCATCATTGGCGTGCTCCATCGTTCAAAGGGGATGTTTCGGCCCGCTGCGGCTCGAACCAGCCGAGGCTGCCGCGGAACAGCGCATGCTGAGCACGCTGTGCCACTGGCCGAACCACGATTTCATCGACATTAACATGTGCAGGCTGATCGGCAACCCAAGCCACAACCTGGGCGACATCGTCCGCGCTCAAAGGCCGGTCGACATCCTTGTAGAGGGCACTGACCCGTTCGGCGTCGCCGCGAAAACGATTCAAGGAAAACTCTGGCGTATGCACCATGCCGGGGAGCACTTCGGTGATGCGCACCGGTATACCCTTCATCTCCAGTCGCAAGGAATGGGTCAGTGCGCGCTGGGCACTCTTGGCCGCGCAATAGCCGCCTCCCCCCTCATATCCGGCTAGCGCAGCCGTTGAGGTGATATTGATGATGCACCCTTGGGACGCGATGAGCCGAGGCAATAGCAGTTGGGTCATCCGCAAAGTCCCAAGGACGTTACTGTTGAACATGTTCGTCCAGTCCTCGGCACTGGCCGCGTCTACCCCATCCAGGCCAATCGCCCCGCCCGCACAGTTCACCAGAAGATCGCACTCGAAAACCTGCACCAAGTCCTCCTCTCGCGCCTGTGTCACATCCAGCACAATGGCGCGTCCGCCGGTTTCGCCGGCAATCTGCTCGAGCCGATCCCCCCTGCGCGCCACAAGGAATACCCGCCAACCACGACTGGCCAAGGTACGAGCGCATGCCTCGCCAATGCCACTGCTTGCACCGGTAACAACTGCTGTTTTCAAGATTGAGCTCCCCATGCTTCGGATAACTGTTCGAAGATCTTCCCCACGTCACGTACCAGCGCGGGACGATCGAAGCTGCGCAGCCGAAGGCGCGTGCCAGCGCCCTCATAAACACCGCTGGCGAAGCGATCCAGGTTCTGCGGTTGAGCCCAGTACAGGGTACCCAAGCCTTCACGCGGCGAGCTGTTGCGGCGGGCGATCACCCATGCCCCCCGCTCGCGGTGCAATGGCCTGCCCTCCTTGCTAAGGCTGCGCGCAAGGTCCCGGTAGCGGGTAGACGCCCCGGTCTGGATTTCCCAAGCGATCCCCAGCAGGTCGATATCCCTCACCTCTCGCCAGAGGAACGGGATTTCGGCGCCACCGACCCGGGCACCGATTTCCAGGAACAGCAATCTGTCATCCAGGTCGAACAGTTCGAGGTGGAAGACGATTTCTCGCTCAGGCGCGAAGACCGCCAGCAGTTGTTCGACCCGCCCCGCAATCCGCCGTTCGTCGTCGCCCTCCTCGAGTTCGATACTGCCCAGCGGGCTATCCGGACCGAAATCGGCACAGCTGTTCACATAACGCGACGCCGTGACTACCACAATCCGTTGCCCATCCCACCAGCCGTCAACGTGCAGGATGGGGGCCGCGCAGCAAGCCTGGACCATCATCGGCTCCATGGCCTGCCCGATCTGATCAAGATCCCTTGGGCCGCGAAGAAACTTTACGCCGCGACTCGCCGTGCCGTAGCGCGGCTTGAGCACCAGCGGATAGCCGTGTTCAGCGGCCAGTCGCTCTACCGCTTCGCGGGAATCGGCAGGCGAAGCAGGCAACACGCCGATCGACGATTGCCGGCCTGCGACCTCCAGCATGGTGAGCTTGTCGCGGAACCGCTCGGTCCACGCGACAAGATCTCCCGGTACCTGCCATCGCTCACGGATAGAAGCCGCATTGAGCAGGTCGCCCTCATTGAGGGCAACCACCAGCGCTGGAACCCCATGTTGCTCGACCAGACGCTCGGCCTCAGCCATGACCGCCTCAGCATCGTCCAGTGAGACGAGCACCGAGCTTGACGCCAGGCGCTCGCTCGGCAGGGACGCGCAGGATTCGGGCGTACAGATCGCCCGAATCTGCATTCCTGTCGGCAGTTCGTATCGGTCGTATAGCGCTTGGCTACCGACCCAACGGTGCAAGCAGAGGACATATTTCATGCCGTGGGATCCACGATGAAGTTGACCGCCGCTACCAGTTCATCACCGATACGCACGGCATCCTCGCGCGAGGTGCCTGTTGCCAGGACATACCCTGAAACGCAGTCGGCAACGGTGTCGAGCGGTGGAATCGTATCGCCCTCATGCTTCTGGATGACTACGGCACGCTCGGCTGCGCCCAGTTCGAACAGGAACGGCAAGAACACCCGTGGAGTCTCGCCTGACTTGGTATGGCGCACATCGACGTCAGGCTTGAGATCGAGCTCGACCTTTCTGACCTTGCCAGGTGTCGGTACGAAGAACTGGATCGCGGCACCCGCTTTCGGCTCGGGCGACACTTGCGGCAGAGTGTCGATACCCAGCGGCACAGTCAGGAACATGCGGTTCAGGTCCAGGCCGAACGCACGCCGCACCAGTTCAGGGGCACCCGAGCCCGCCAGGCGAGCATGGGATTCGAGTACACGAGGCCCCTTGGGGGTCAGCACGAACTCACTATGGGAGGGCCCCTCTTCCAGTTCTACCGCGTCGAGCAGGCGGCAGGTCATTTCCTTCAGCTCGCTCAGCCATTTCCTGGCCTCGGTGCTCGGCGTGCTGACTTCCCACTCAACGTATTTGTCGTTCATGCGGTACTGGGAGTAACCAATGGGAAGGTGGCGCCCCTGGAACGAGAAGGAGTCGACGCTGACGACCGGCCCCTCCAGGTACTCCTCGATGATAATGTGCTTGACGTCGGCATCCTGAAGCGCCTGCCAGGCCTTGGAAGCAGAGGCTGCGTCATCGCAGGGATGGATATGCAGGCTGGCCACGCCTTCGGCGGGCTTGAGAACCGACTTGCCATGCTCTTTGACGAACGCGACGGCATCCTGCGCACTGGTGACATGGCGATAGGCAACCGGGCTCAGGTTGTGCTCGACCAGCAACTCGCGCATGGCCACTTTGTCCTTGAGCAGGCGCGCAGTCTTATAGGAAACCCCGGTGAGACCGAAGTGATCGACCACTTTGCCCGTTGACTCGCCTGCCACTTCGGTAGTGGTCATGATGCGATCGAACGGACGGTCGCGGTGCAGGGGCTCGAGGACCTTGATGATGGCCTCGGCGTCGTCAATCCTGGCATGCACCACCTGTTCGCAATGGGCGAGGATTTCCTGCTCGTAGTCACCCTCCTGATGCACCAGCACTACGTCGATGCCCAGCTCCTTGGCACCGTGAATGGGCGAGGGACGACCACCGACTACTGCGATACGCTTATTCATGCATGAACTCCCTGTCTACTGTGATGTTTGTTGTGTGATGGTTCTTGAAGCAAAGGCTCAACTGCCGTACACCCGGCGCAGCCAGCGCGCCTTGCCGTTGAGCAGAGGCTGGAACGCCTTGCGCCGGTGCAGCACGCGGGCATTTTTGAAAATGAAGAAGTCGCCTGGTTGCAACACCACCTCTATACCCTGGGCATCGCGCAGGCACTGGCGCAGGAGCCCAAGTGCCTTTTCGCTGTCCAGGTCGAGGGCGGCCACGATGCCATCGTCAAAGCGCAGGCGATAACCGCCCTCGTCGTGCTCCAGCACCGGCAGTACCCTCGGCTGGCCATCGAAGCCCTCGTTGGAGGCAGGGGCACCAAAGGTGTAGGCAGACTTCTGCAACTGGGCGATCGCCCAGCCGGGCAGCTTTGAAAGGACATGATCCACACAAACAATGTCGGTGGAGGCGCCTTCAAAGTTGCGCACGGCGGTAAAG
>NZ_JBFTMK010000175.1:0-30340 GCF_056396965.1 Pseudomonas sp. 05N434 | reverse complement strand
CAACCTGCATGTGGCCTCGATGCTCAGCGCCAAGGACGACTTCGACGTGCTGCTGACCGGTGGCAACGTGCGGCGTGACGGTGGCGTGGTCGGTCAGGCCAGCGTCGACTTCATTAACCAGTTCAAGGTCGACTTCGCCCTGGTCGGCATCAGTGGTATCGATGAAGACGGCAGCTTGCTGGATTTCGACTATCAGGAAGTGCGGGTATCCCAGGCGATCATCGCCAACGCCCGACAGGTGATTCTCGCGGCGGACTCCAGCAAATTCGGGCGCAACGCCATGATTCGCCTGGGGCCGATCAGCCTGATCGATTGCCTGGTCACCGACCAGCCGCCTTCGCCGGCCCTGGCGCAGTTGTTGAGCCAGCACAAGATCCGGCTGGAGGTCGTGTAAGCACATCCCCCCTGTGGCGAGGGGGCTTGCCCCCGTTCGGCTGCACAGCAGACGCCAATCAGACAACATGTTCTTCCTGAGATACCGCGGTAGCCGGTTATAGGACCGCTTCGCAGCCCACCGGGAGCAAGCTCCCTCGCCACAAAAGCAGTCCCTACCATCATTCAATGTTCGAAAATTTTCCTTTAACGGCCCTTCGATCAGTATTTTCAATCGAAGCACGCTGGCTGTGGGCGTCTTTATGGGCTAGTATTTTCGCAAATGAACATTAATGTTCGAATTCAAATATAGAAATCAAAAAAGCCCGAGGCCAGCCGATGCCCACTTCTACCTTGCCTACGCCCCCTCTCGCCGAGGTCTACGATATCGCCGTCATTGGTGGTGGGATCAATGGCGTGGGGATCGCAGCGGATGCCGCCGGTCGCGGCCTTTCGGTGTTCCTTTGCGAAAAGGATGATCTGGCCAGCCACACCTCGTCGGCCAGCAGCAAGCTGATCCACGGAGGCCTGCGCTACCTGGAGCATTATGAATTCCGCCTGGTGCGCGAAGCCCTGGCCGAGCGCGAAGTGCTGCTGGCCAAGGCACCGCACATCGTCAAACAGATGCGCTTCGTGCTGCCCCACCGCCCGCACCTGCGTCCGGCCTGGATGATCCGCGCCGGTCTGTTCCTTTATGACCACCTCGGCAAACGGGAAAAACTCGAAGGCTCGAAAAGCCTGAAGTTCGGCCCGGACAGCCCGCTGAAAAGCGAAATCACCAAAGGCTTCGAATATTCCGATTGCTGGGTCGATGACGCACGCCTCGTCGTACTGAACGCCATGGCTGCCCGCGAGAAAGGTGCCCACGTTCATACGCAAACCCGCTGCGTCAGTGCCCGTCGCACCAAGGGCCTGTGGCACATGAACCTGGAACGCGCCGATGGCAGCCTGTTTTCGATCCGCGCCAAGGCACTGGTGAACGCTGCCGGCCCATGGGTCGCCCAGTTCATTCGTGACGACCTGAAGATGGAATCGCCATACGGCATCCGTCTGATCCAGGGCAGCCACCTGATCGTGCCAAAACTGTACGAAGGCGAATACGCGCACATTCTGCAAAACGAAGATCAGCGCATCGTCTTCACCATTCCGTACCTGAACCACTTCACCCTGATCGGCACCACCGACCGCGAGTACACCGGCGACCCGGCAAAAGTGGCGATCACTGAAGGCGAAACCGATTACCTGCTGAAAGTGGTCAATGCCCACTTCAAGAAACAACTCAGCCGCGCGGACATCCTGCACAGCTAMTCCGGCGTTCGTCCGCTGTGCAACGACGAATCCGACAACCCGTCGGCCGTCACCCGCGACTACACCCTGGCGTTGTCGGGTTCTGGTGAAGAAGCACCGTTGCTGTCGGTGTTCGGCGGCAAGCTGACGACCTACCGCAAACTGGCCGAGTCGGCGCTGGCGCAATTGGCCCCGTACTTCACGCACATCAAGCCAAGCTGGACCGCCAGCGCGCCCCTGCCCGGAGGCGAAGACATGACGACTCCGCAGGCATTGAGTTCGCGGATCCGCGACAAGTTCGACTGGATCCCCACCGAGATCGCCCGACGCTGGTCCACCACTTACGGCAACCGCACCTGGCAGACAGACCGCAGTGCCCCCTTCGCGGGCAAGCCTCGCTCCTACAGTTTTGTGTGAGTCAATCCATTCGGTTTTCCGAACGCGACTMCTCGGTCGATTCGGAAAACCGGATCATCCGACAACAAACTCAACGTCACCAACATTAAAATACTCTTAAAAATCAATAATTTGATAGATGATGCATGGTCTGGCACGAGTCATGCTCTACTCTCCCGGACGAATGTTTATTGCGCTACTCCTTCAGGAGCCGCCAGGCATTCGAAGCACCAAAAAAGGCCGATGAACTGGCTCCATAAAAAAAACAATGTCGAGGAAAATTTGATGCGCATCGTTCCCCATCTCCTGGGCGCAGCCATTGCTGCCGCTCTGATTAGCACTCCAGTTTTCGCCGCCGAACTCACCGGCACACTGAAGAAGATCAAAGAGTCCGGCACCATCACCCTCGGGCATCGTGACGCTTCCATTCCGTTTTCCTACATCGCGGACGCTTCCGGCAAACCGGTTGGCTACTCCCACGATGTCCAGCTGAAAATCGTCGAAGCCATCAAGAAAGACCTGGACATGCCCAACCTCCAGGTCAAATACAACCTGGTGACCTCGCAAACCCGTATCCCGCTGGTGCAGAACGGCACCGTGGACATCGAGTGCGGCTCCACCACCAACAACGTCGAACGTCAGCAACAAGTTGACTTCTCCGTCGGCATCTTCGAAATCGGCACCAAGCTGCTGGCCAAGAAAGACTCGCCCTACAAAGATTTCGCCGACCTCAAAGGCAAGAACGTCGTGACCACCGCCGGCACCACGTCCGAGCGCATCCTCAAGTCGATGAACGCCGACAAGCAGATGGGCATGAACGTGATCTCCGCCAAAGACCATGGCGAATCCTTCCAGATGCTGGAAACCGGCCGTGCCGTGGCCTTCATGATGGACGACGCCTTGCTCGCCGGTGAAATGGCCAAGGCCAAGAAGCCGGATGACTGGGCCGTGACCGGCACACCACAATCGTTCGAAATCTACGGCTGCATGGTTCGCAAGGGCGACGCACCGACAAAGCGGCTGACGAAAAGAAATCCTGATTTCTGACTAACGTTCCCCCCTGAGAAGGCCTCTGCCCTTTCAGGGGTTGTCACTCCCTGCTGGCATTTCTGGAAACACTCGAACCGGTGGTTGTCGAGCCGTTCGCGTGTGCCTGACCGTCATCGGGCACTTGTACATCGATCGAATCCGAGGGGAGACCCTAATGAATTACAACTGGGACTGGGGCGTGTTCTTCAAGTCCACCGGCGTGGGCAGCGAAATTTATTTCGACTGGTACCTCTCCGGTTTAGGCTGGACCATCGCCATCGCCGTCGCCGCCTGGATCATCGCGCTGCTGCTGGGCTCGATCCTGGGTGTCATGCGCACGGTGCCGAATCGCATCGTATCGGGCATCGCGACCTGCTACGTCGAACTCTTCCGTAACGTGCCACTGCTGGTGCAGCTGTTCATCTGGTACTTCCTGGTGCCCGACCTGCTGCCGCAAAACCTGCAGGACTGGTACAAGCAGGACCTGAACCCGACCACCTCGGCCTTCCTCAGTGTCGTCGTGTGCCTGGGCCTGTTCACCACGGCCCGGGTTTGCGAACAAGTGCGCACCGGTATCCAGGCGCTGCCCCGCGGCCAGGAATCCGCTGCCCGCGCCATGGGTTTCAAGCTGCCGCAGATCTACTGGAACGTGCTGCTGCCCCAGGCTTATCGCATCATCATTCCGCCGCTTACCTCGGAATTCCTGAACGTGTTCAAGAACTCCTCCGTCGCGTCGCTGATCGGCCTGATGGAGCTGCTGGCGCAGACCAAACAGACCGCCGAGTTCTCCGCCAACCTGTTCGAAGCCTTCACCCTGGCAACGCTGATCTACTTCACCCTGAACATGAGCCTGATGCTGCTGATGCGCGCGGTCGAGAAGAAAGTCGCCGTGCCGGGCCTGATTTCCGTAGGGGGTAAATGATGGAATTCGACTTCTCGGGCATCATTCCGTCCCTGCCGGGTATGTGGAACGGCATGGTCATGACCCTCCAGCTGATGGCCCTGGGCGTGAGCGGCGGGATCATCCTCGGCACGGTCCTGGCGTTGATGCGCCTGTCCCACAACAAACTGCTGTCGAACATTGCCGGCGCCTACGTCAACTACTTCCGCTCGATCCCGCTGCTGCTGGTCATCACCTGGTTCTACCTGGCGGTGCCGTTCGTATTGCGCTGGATCACCGGCGAAGACACCCCGATCGGCGCGTTCGCCTCGTGCATCGTGGCGTTCATGATGTTCGAAGCAGCGTACTTCTGCGAAATCGTCCGGGCCGGGGTGCAGTCGATTCCCAAGGGCCAGATGAGCGCCGCCCAGGCCATGGGTATGACGTATGGCCAGATGATGCGGTTGATCATCCTGCCGCAAGCGTTCCGCAAGATGACCCCGCTGCTGTTGCAACAGAGCATCATCCTGTTTCAGGACACCTCGCTGGTCTACGCGGTCGGCTTGGTGGACTTCCTCAATGCCTCGCGTGCCAGTGGCGACATCATCGGCCGCTCCAATGAGTTCCTGATCTTCGCAGGTCTCACGTACTTCATCATCAGCTTTGCCGCCTCGCAGCTGGTCAAGCGTCTGCAAAAAAGGTTCGCCGTATGATCTCTATCAAGAACGTCAACAAGTGGTATGGGGACTTCCAGGTACTGACTGATTGCAGCACCGAGGTCAAAAAAGGCGAGGTGATCGTGGTGTGCGGGCCGTCCGGTTCCGGCAAATCCACCCTGATCAAGTGCGTCAATGCACTGGAACCGTTCCAGAAAGGCGACCTGATCGTCGATGGCACGTCCATCGCCGATCCGAAGACCAACCTGCCGAAACTGCGTTCGCGGGTGGGCATGGTGTTCCAGCATTTCGAACTGTTCCCGCACCTGACCATCACCGAAAACCTGACCATCGCGCAGATCAAGGTGTTGGGTCGCAGCAAGGAAGAAGCCACCAAGAAAGGCCTGCAACTGCTTGAGCGCGTCGGGCTGTCTGCCCATGCGCATAAGCACCCGGGCCAGCTTTCCGGTGGCCAGCAACAGCGTGTGGCGATCGCCCGTGCGCTGGCGATGGACCCGATCGTCATGCTGTTCGACGAACCGACCTCGGCACTGGACCCGGAAATGGTCAACGAAGTGCTGGATGTGATGGTGCAACTGGCCCACGAAGGCATGACCATGATGTGCGTGACCCACGAAATGGGCTTCGCCCGCAAGGTCGCGGACCGGGTGATCTTCATGGACGCCGGCAAGATTATCGAAGACTGCAGGAAAGAAGAGTTCTTCGGCGACATCAACGCCCGCTCCGAGCGTGCGCAGCATTTCCTCGAGAAGATTCTGCAGCACTAAGAAGGAAGGCACCGCTCCCCTAATTGTGGGAGCGGGCTTTTGTGGCGAGGGGGCCCCCTCGCCACAAAAGCCCCCTTGCCATACAGCAACTCCCACGGGGCCCGTGGGGATATGGATATTGTGTTGTGGTTGACCCAAGGCATCTGTGATGAAATGCGACTCCACTCTCTATCGCGCCGCGCCGCCATCACTCGCCGTGAAACCCCGTTTGATTCGCCATCTGTTCCTGCCGCCGCTGATCATCGCCCTGATGATCGGATTGGGTTACATCGGCTTCTGGGTCAGTGAACACTACGGCATTCGCAGCCTCAGCGAGAATGGCCAGCGTCAGCTGGAACTGCACGCGCGCGCCGTCGAAAGCGAGATCAGCAAATACACCTACCTGCCCAGCCTGCTGGAACTCGAATCGAGTGTTTCCAAGCTACTGGCCGACCCGTCGCCGGAACACCGGCAGACGGTCAACGAATACCTCGAAGGCCTGAACCGGCGCAGCCGCAGTCGGGCCATTTATGTGATGGACACCACCGGTCGCGTACTGGCCACCAGCAACTGGCGCGATGTCGACAGTTATCTGGGCGAAGACCTGTCCTTCCGCGCCTACTTCCAGAACGCCGTGCGCGGTCAGCCGGGACGTTTCTACGGCATCGGCAGCACCAGCGGCGAACCCGGCTATTACCTGGCTCATGGCCTGGAGGAACACGGCAAGATCACCGGCGTCGCGGTGGTCAAGGTGCGCCTCGAAGCCATGGAAGAACGCTGGCAGCGCGCGCGCCTGGAAGCGTTCGTCAGCGACGAGAACGGCATCATCATTCTCTCCAGCGATCCGGCGCGGCGGCTCAAGTCGGTGCTGCCGTTGAGCGACGACACCAAGGAACGCCTGGCCCGCAGCCTTCAGTACTACTGGTATCCGCTGAATGAACTGCAACCGCTGGCCCGAGAGAAACTGGCTGAAGGCGAGGAAAAACTGACCTTCCCCGCCAACAGCGAACTGGTGTCCGATGAAGAGAACATCAGCTACCTGTCGCAAACCCGGCCGCTGAGCGACACCCCGTGGAATTTCACCCTGCTCACGCCCCTGCAAGACCTGCGGCGTGAAGCGATCAATCAGGGAATCCTGGTGGCGGTGGCGTTTGCCCTGGTGGCCYTCCTGCTGATCGCCTGGAACGAGCGCCGCAAAGTGATCGCCACCCGCCTCGCGGCGCGGGAAGCCTTGCAGGAAGCCAACAATCAACTGGAGCGTCGGATTACCGAACGCACCACTGACCTGCGTGCCAGCAACGAACGGCTCAAGGGGCAGATTCGTGAGCGTCGGCAGGCTGAAGAAACCTTGCGCCGCGCTCAGGATGAACTGGTCCAGGCCGGCAAACTGGCGGCCATCGGCCAGATGTCCACCAGTATCGCCCACGAATTGAACCAACCGCTGGCAGCCTTGCGGACCTTGTCCGGCAATACCGTGCGCTTTCTGGAGCGCGGTCAGCTGGATGTGGCCAGCACCAATCTCAAAACCATCAATGAACTGATCGACCGCATGGGCCGGATTACCGCCAGCCTGCGTTCCTTCGCCCGACGCGGCGATGACCAGGGCCAGGCCAGCCTCGGCAAAGGCGTGGACGCCGCCCTGCAACTGCTGGGCAGCCGGATGGAAAGCGTGCCGCTGCAACTGCATCGCGATTTCACCGACGTGCAGGTGCAGATCGACCAGACCCGTCTGGAGCAGATCCTCGTCAACCTGATCGGCAACGCGCTCGATGCCATGCAGTCGCAGCCCCAACCGACGTTGTGGCTCGAAGGCGAGGAATACGACGGCAAGTATCGCCTGCGGGTGCGCGACAACGGCCACGGCATCGATGCCGAAGCGCGCAAGCATCTGTTCGAGCCATTCTTCACCACCAAGCCCGGCGAACAGGGCCTGGGCCTCGGCCTGACCCTGTCGGCGAGCCTGGCAGCCGCCACGGGCGGGCATCTGGGTGTCGAACACCCGGCCAGCGGTGGCACCACCTTCGTCCTCAGTTTACCGTTGGTAAGCCCTACTCCCGCCGAGCCAATATGAACAACGACCTAAGTGTGCTGATCGTCGAAGACGACCCCCATGTGCTGCTCGGTTGCCAACAGGCACTGACGCTCGAAGACATTCCCTGCATCGGCGTCGGCAGCGCCGAAGAAGCGCTGGAGCGGGTGGGCGATAACTTCGCCGGCATCGTCATCAGCGACATCCGCCTGCCGGGCATCGATGGCCTGGAACTGCTGACCCGGCTCAAGGCCCGTGATCGCAGCCTGCCGGTGGTGTTGATTACCGGCCACGGCGACATCTCGATGGCCGTCGGCGCGATGCAGAAAGGCGCCTACGACTTCATGGAGAAACCCTTCTCCCCCGAACGCCTGGTGGACGTCGCCCGCCGTGCACTGGAGCAACGCAGCCTGGCGCGGGAAGTCACCTCGTTACGTCGCCAACTGTTCGAGCGCGATTCCCTCGAAGGCCGGATCATCGGTCGCTCGCCGGCCATGCAGAACCTGCGGGAACTGATCGCCAACGTCGCCGATACGTCGGCCAACGTGCTGATCGAAGGCGAGACCGRCACCGGCAAGGAACTGGTTGCACGTTGCCTGCACGACTTCAGCCGTCGGCACAGCAAACAGTTCGTCGCGCTGAACTGCGGTGGCCTGCCGGAGAACCTGTTCGAAAGCGAAATCTTCGGCCACGAGGCCAACGCTTTCACCGGTGCCGGCAAACGGCGGATCGGCAAGATCGAACACGCCGATGGCGGCACGCTGTTCCTCGACGAAGTGGAAAGCATGCCGCTGCCGTTGCAGATCAAGCTGCTGCGGGTGCTGCAGGAACGCACCCTCGAACGCCTGGGTTCGAACCAGAGCGTGGCGGTGGATTGCCGGGTGATCGCCGCGACCAAGTCCGACCTGGATGAGTCGAGCAAGGCCGGCGAGTTTCGCAGCGACCTGTATTACCGTTTGAACGTGGTCACCCTGGAACTGCCGCCGCTGCGCGAACGCCGCGAAGACATCCTGCAATTGTTCGAGCACTTTTTGCAGCAGTCATCCCTGCGCTTCGACCGCTCGCTGCCTGAACTGGACAACCAGACCGTGTCGATTCTGATGAGCCACGACTGGCCAGGCAACGTGCGCGAACTGCGCAACGTCGCCGAACGCTTCGCCCTCGGTCTGCCGGCCTTCAAGAAGACCGGCGCCAGCGGCAGCAATCAGGGCCTGGCCTTCGCCGAAGCGGTGGAAGCTTTCGAACGCAACCTGCTGAACGATGCCTTGCAGCGCAGCGGCGGCAACCTGACCCAAGCCAGTCAGGAACTGGGGATGGCCAAGACCACACTGTTCGACAAAGTGAAGAAATACGGGCTGAGCCACTGATGGACCTGATTTTCAAAGCAACCCTGGGCGCGGCGGTGGTGGTGATCCTCGCCATGCTGGCCAAGACCAGAAACTATTACATCGCAGGCCTGGTGCCGCTGTTTCCGACCTTTGCGCTGATCGCTCATTACATCGTCGGCAAAGGGCGTTCACTGGATGATCTGAAGACCACCATCGTGTTTGGCATGTGGTCGATCTTTCCGTACTTCGTCTATCTGGCGACCTTGTATGTGATGGTCGACCGGATGCGGCTGGAGGCTTCGCTGGCGGTGGCGGCAGTGGCGTGGTTGATGGCGGCGACAGTGCTGGTCAGCGTGTGGGTGCGCCTGCACGGCTAAATTCAAAAAAATCGCGGCCTGCTGCATTTGAATACACCTGCAGGAGCTGCGAAGGCGGCTCCTGCAGGTGTAAGTGGTTACTGCCCGTAAACCTTCTGCAACTGCGTTGGTGTCAACGCATCCTCAAACGGCACCGGCACCGATTTCACCGCCCCGTAGAGGTTGCGATAACGCCAATAGTTTCCGTTGTTGGCCAGTTGATAACCACGCTCGACCACTCGCTGGCCATCAAGGTTATAACGCAAGGTTTCCTGGGCGGTCGCTGGCGGTGTCGGCTGCATCAGGTCAGTGGCCAGAACCCGCATCGATTCATCGATACACTCGTCGAGCACCGCCGTGACCTTCGCCAAATCGAGGTCACCGTCGTCGATGCACTGCTTGCCACAGCGCCGAATCGGCTGGCTGACGACTTCGATCCGCATGCGATACAGCGCCGAACCGGCAATATCCTGGACCTGCACCTGATTGATCAGCACGAAACTGCCGCGATCGGGGGTAAGCATCAGTTTGGGCTCAATCACCAGGCGTGCGGTGACCTGCCCTTCTCCTTGCTTGAACCCGGCCGCTTGCGAAGCCTGTTGATAGCGCTGTTGCAGGCGCTCCTGCAATGGAACGCCTGCAAGCAAGTCGGCCATCGGTCGCGCCTCGTTGAGCGCGGTTTTTTCAGCATCGCGCTGCAAGCTGCCGCTGCCCATCTGGGTGTTGATCAGGCTGGCCACCAGCAAACCGGCAAGCCCGGCACCGTTGCCTGAACTGGCCACCAGATTATGACTCGACGACGCAGCCTTCAAAGCGGCCTGCGAGTCAATCACGGTGCTGGCACCCACAAAGGATGGCGGCAACTGCACGTCGACCTTAAGCCCGTGGGCCTGGATGTAAGGCAAGGCACTCTGGTCCTTGAAACCGGCCTCAGGAGCCGGTTTTTGCGCACACCCCGTCAGCATCAGCAGGGCCAGCGCACCCGCCACTATGGGCAGGCGCGTCATTGCGCGAACGGGGTGATCATTTGCTGACGGCTATTGTCCATAGCCTGATAGAACGCGTTGGACAAGTTGGTATAGGTCGGCTCGTCCCATTCGCCCTGGGCGGCTTGCGTAGCGACAAAGGGTTTGAACCACAGCAGTTTGTTGTCTGCCAGATCGATTACCATGCCCTGTCCGCCCACCTGCGCCATCGGTACGCTGGTCGGCACAACGCTGTAGTAGCTGCGGGTGGCACCGGTGGCGTAGACATTCACCAGCAGCAGACGATCGACGCCGTAGGCGGCCTTGACCGGCGTCATGTCACGGGTCATGTAGCCTTCGCGGAAACTGGTTTCCTTATACGCATTCAGGTCGACCGGCTCGTTGATCCGCTTGGCTTTGTAACCCTTGGCCTGCAGCTTGGCGACAAGGACATCCGGCAAGGTGTGAAGGTCGCCCACTTGCCATTTTGCGACGTTGTCACTGAGCTTGCTGTTAACGCCCTTGTTGATGGCGTAATCGAGAAGCCCCTGATTGCCGGTCAATGCCAGCACCGGCTCGGGCACCACAGTGATCGCCACGCCAATAGTCGGTTCTTTGGCATCCCAGAACTGCTGGTCCAGCGGTACTGGAGGTTGCACGTGGGCACAACCGGTGAGGGTCAGGCAGGCGAACAACATCAGTGCTGCCCAGGTGCGTAGAACGTGAAGATTCATGGATCAAGTCCCTATGATTATTAACGATGCTGCTTATGTCGGCAGCATCGGCAAAAACTGTAGTGGCACATTGATATGTCTTCAGGAGGAGAAAGTTTGAACGATATGCCCGCAGGCTGAGCCTGTGTGGGAGCCGTGCTTGCCTGCGATGACGGCCCAGACGACATCTGCGGTGACTGACACACCGCCATCGCGGGCAAGCCCGCTCCCACAGGTTTTGGGGTGTTTGGGCAGACGTGTTTAGTTCTGTTTAGCGTTACTTCCTGGTTTTGACTGGAGGCCGGTCTACTAACTTGCGCACAGCTGCCACCCATTCCGTTTAGTAGCGAGATGAGTTGCAGCTCTACTAACAGGAGCTCCAGTTCAATGTTCAAGATCACGCCAAATCCACCGGAAACCGACGACGTTTCCCCCTACGAAACCCCAGACTCCAAAAAGCTCAACGAAGCCGCCGAGCGCGCCCTCGATTACTACCTCAAACCGGTCATTCCCAAAGACACCCCACGCAAACCCAGCACCCTTTACCTCGTCGCACCCAACGCCGATAACGAAACCCTACTGGTCAACGCCTGCGAGTCCCTAGCGGCGGCGAGCGTGATGTTGAGTGATTTCGCGGGGCAGCTGAACGGCCCGCAGCGCAATACCGTGCTCGGCATCCAGAACTCCGTCATGCTGGGTGAACTGGCGGTGAACCGGATGCTCGATAACTTCGTCCCAACGTAAAACAGCTTCCTCTGTAGTTGAGGCGCTTTTGTGGCGAGGGAGCTTGCTCCCGCTCGGCTGCGCAGCAGTCGTAAACAGGTCAATGCGGATTACCTGAGACTGAGCAGCCTGTGCAGGATTGGGGCTGCTTCGCAGCCCAGCGGGAGCAAGCTCCCTCGCCACAAGAGCCCGCTCCCACATTTGGATTGGGAACTACAGAAGATTGGGAGTTGCCACCGGATCAATCTGCGCCCAGTGCGAAGTATCTTCGCGATGGGCCTGCAAATACGGCAACACCGCCGCCAGCAACGGTGCCTTGAACGCTTCCTGAAAACGATGGGCCAGCCCCGGAATCAACTTCAACTGACTGCCACGAATGTGTGCCGCCAGATGCACGCCATGCATCACCGGCAACAACGGATCAGCGGTGCCGTGAACCACCAGCGTCGGCACGCGCAGTTGGTTGAGCAGATCTACACGACTGCGCTCGGCAAGGATCGCCGTGATCTGGCGCTTAACGCCTTCCGGGTTAAACGCCCGGTCATAAGACAGCGCCGCTTGATGCAGCAACGCCTGCCGATCATCAGTGACCGAAGGACTGCCCAGCGCCGCCAGCAAATCAGCCTGTTGCTCCAGCGCCACTTCACGATTCGGCGCACTGCGTCGCGCGAGCAACTGCACCAGCGCCGCACTCGGCGCCGGCAAGCCTTCGGCACCCGAGCTGGTCATCAGCAACGTCAGGCTCTCGACCCGCTGCGGCGCCATCGCCGCCAGATGCTGGGCGATCATCCCGCCCATGCTGGCGCCCAGCACGTGAAATTGCTCGACGTGCAACGCGTCCATCAACCCCAGTGCATCGTCGGCCATGTCGGTCAGCGTATAAGGCGCGGCCACCGGTAAACCGAGTTTGTAGCGCAGCACTTCGAACGTCAGGTTGGCCTCGGCCGGTGCCTGGCGCCAAGTGGACAGGCCAACATCGCGATTGTCATAGCGAATCACCCGGAAACCCTGCTGACACAACGCGACCACTACCTCATCCGGCCAGTGAATCAACTGCCCGCCCAGGCCCATTACCAGCAACAACGCAGGGTCGGACGCACGGCCGATGCTCTGATACGCCAGACTCACCTGATCCAGATCGACCCGTTCGGTCGGAACATTGACATCGCAACGAGACGCCGCCAAAGACGGGAAATTGAACAACACAGCGATCAGAAAGACCGCTGTGGATAAAAATCGTGCACGCATGAAAAACACCGAAACGCAGAACTCCAGTAGAGCGCGAGTCTGATGAAGTTTGTTCAAGCGCGCTGCCACAGTTACGTGACAGTTTGATGAAGAGTGCTGAACGGTTGTGGGGCATGCGGGCCCACCGCTCATCGGAAAACAACCTCAGCCTGTTATTTATGACAGTTGCCAGCCGCCAGCTTCGAGCCTTCAATCCTCTGACGCACCAATGCCCAGCGGTTCAGGCACCATCTCAAAATCGGAGCATGCTATGAGCGCTTTTACAGCAGAACAATTGGCCGCACTGCAACACGAAAGCCCGCAGCAACCGGTCGATCCCTTCGCAGAGATCAAGTCAGAGGGGGTATTTACGCAGTATGGAATACTCAATCTGTATCCTGCCCTGATTCCTGGCTGGCACAAGGTCGACTACCCCGTGGCATCGTACGGGGTCAACGCTGACGAAACGGCTGGCGCCGGAATTGGCTGGCTGATTCTCTTCCACTCCTACGAATTGATGGCGGCGCAAGACACGATACGGCTGTACATGGGCAAACGCCTTGAGCCGGGCCAGGTCCCGGATCCGACAGAGGAAGGTACCCTGATCAAGACAGTCGTGGTCCCTTCCGATCACAACAACCAGGACGTACTCAGTTTCATTCCCAGAGGCGCCATTGAAAGACCGGGCATCCACCGGTTGTGGTACACCGTCGAGCGCACCAGCGGCAATGGCCCCGAGTCCTCGGACGGAATCGTCGTATGGTTCAAGCCGACCTTCCCGGACAGCCTCGATCCGACGGGCAACTCCAGCGAACGAGTGCCTTTGCAAGCCCCTGAATTCCCATCGATTATCGATCAGGCGATGGTTGAGAGAGGCGTTGATTTCATCATTCCGCGCTGGCCGATCATGAGCCCGGGGGACACAGTTTTGATGACTGTAGGCAATCAGCTCGTCGCTTACGTGATCAAGCCCGAAGAGATTGATCAGGACATCACGATTTTTGTCCCATCATCCGTTCTTGAATTGATAGGGCCTGCCAAGCCATTGCTCGTCAGTTACAGAATTCCCTATGCGGTCGTGAAGCAACTCGCCCCTGCGACCATAACGCTGAGTTACGAACGCATCAGAATCGAGAAAGGCGAGAAGATCCGCACGCCGTCCTACCCGTACTCTCCCGAGCTGATCGGCGAAAAATATCGCGGGCCCGCCCCTACAGCCCCCCAGGCCCATGGCGGCGTACTGTCGCCAGACCTTGCAGAGACAGTTGTGTATGTCGGCCCGGACATCAAGGGGCTTGAAATTGGCGATAAGGTAACGTTGACCTGTCTGAGCACGAGCGCAGGTGGCACCACTCGCCTGCAAATAGAAGAGAGGTTTGTCACTCGTTCGATGGTGATCCCAGGGGCGGGAATCATCGTGCCGTTCGAGATCGACACGAGGCACTTTGACACGTACCTGAGTGGCTCATTCAAGGCTACTTACACCGTAACCGGGGAAAATCACCTCGCCCCCCTGGAATCTCATGCTTTGCTTTTGCACATCGGCCCCGTCCAAGACACCTTGGATGTCGTCAATGTCGGCAAGGACGAAAACGGTGTACTCGATCCCAAGGATATTCCCTTCGGCACTCCGGCCATTTGCCCGGCAAAGGCCCATACCCAGGTCGGCGACACGGTTTACCTTCAGGTGTGGACCGCTGACGACAGACTCGTCTGGGTCGACTCGCTACCCATTACCGCCGCTCACATCGGTAAGGACATTGAGTTCAGATTGACGTTCGAACTGATCGACTCGCTGAACCACCAGGTCATCCGTATCGACTGGTACATTGAACGTAACCGAGCACTGCCGCTGACGGCGCCCGAACTGGAGTTACGCGTTGGGGATGTGGCTCTGGAGCTCCCGCCTCCAACGCTCGTTGAGGTGTCCTCCGGCAACCGAATCAATCCGCGGCTTACCGAAAAAAGCACGACCGTCGAAATCACCTATAAAGGCATGTCCGCCGCCCATCGTATCGCTCTGATCGTGATTGGCCGCGCCGGCTTGGGCAGCCCTGTCGTGGCCACGCAGCCAGGTAACGCCAACGGTACGCTACTGATCGAATTGCCACTGACGACAGTGCCCGCCAACCTGCGTCACTTCATGAAACTTCGATACCGTGTGTCCCAGCCCGAACTACCTGACCAATACTCCGGCGTCACCACTTATGAAGTCACCGCTGTACCCGATGAAGCCATCGTGTTTCCGAGCCTCAGCATTGCACAAGCGCCGGATCACAAGACGCTGGACCTCAGCACGTTTCAAGGCGATGCGCGCTGGAGTCTGGCGCGCTGGCTATTTATCGCCATAGGGACCCGAATGCGCGTGGCCTTGGGTGGAAGCAATACGGCGGGAGCCGATCATCCCATCATATTGTTCGATGGCGTGATTACTGCCGATCATGTGACAAGTGGGTTGAGCGGAGTCATCAACCGTCAGCAACTTGAACTGTTCAAGGATGGCGGTCAGGTGATGGGGCTTTCGATTGCGAACTTCAACAACAAGGGTGGCGTCGACACGTTTTTCCCTGTTCGTGAGTTAACACTCCTGAACAAGACCTGGAGTCTGCTCATCAATAGAGCGATCGATGCCAATACAAACGCTTCGATTCCCAACGGCGGCAGCACCAAAACCAATCGCGTGACGTTGTCCGGCACGGGTAAACCGGATAGCACACTTACACTGTTCCAAAACGATAATGTCCCGAAACCCATCGACTCATTCAAAGTGCCCGACAGCGGCAACTGGAGTTACACCGTCACAGTAACGGCCTCGTCGTTTTATCGACTTACCGTTATGGAGCAACCCACAGGGCGAACCTCGAACCTGTGGACATTCAGTGTATTGGCACCCGAACCGGCTCCCGTCAGACCGCACATATTACTGGCGCTTAATGCAAGAGGTCAGAGCCTGTATGACTACCAGCACACAAGGACGACCGGTATCAGCGTGAATGGCGTTGCCGCGCCCGGTGCAATGGTGCAGATATTGCTCAATGGGATCGTCGTTCAGGACCGCGTTTACGTGGGCACTAATGGCTTCTGGCAGTCTGTCCTTTTTGGAGTGGGTTCTGGCACACACCAGCTCAGCGTAAGAGGCTTGTATGGCAACTATCCCGTTTCGCTGGTGTTCACACAGTCGGTGACCTACGGCTAGGGTACTGAGCGGTCGTATTCAAGACCAAGTCGCCTGCTTCGCGAGCAAGCCCGCTCCCACAGGATTGATGTCGTACACAACTTCTGTGATCGACCTCTCCCCCGTGGGAGCGGGCTTGCTCGCGAAGGCGCCAGAACAGGCGCCGCAGGATTCAGGCCAACTGACTGCGCAACTGCCGCGCCGCCGCCACCATGTTCACCAGCGCCGCCTCAGTCTCCGGCCAGGCCCGGGTCTTCAACCCGCAATCGGGGTTTACCCACAACCGCTCGGCAGGAATGCGCTTCACCGCTTTGCTCATCAACTTGACCATCTCGGCCGTGTCCGGCACCCGGGGCGAGTGGATGTCGTAGACGCCCGGGCCGATGTCGTTCGGGTAGTCGAAGGCTTCGAAGGCCTCCAGCAATTCCATGTCCGAGCGCGAGGTTTCGATGGTGATTACGTCGGCGTCCATCGCCGCGATGGACTCGATCACGTCATTGAATTCGCTGTAGCACATGTGGGTGTGGATCTGGGTTTCGTCACGCACACCGGAGGCGCTCAAGCGGAACGCTTCCACCGCCCAGTCGAGGTATTCCTGCCATTGCGCCCGGCGTAGCGGCAGGCCTTCGCGGAACGCGGCTTCGTCGATCTGGACGATCTTGATGCCCGCAGCTTCCAGGTCGACCACTTCATCACGCAGGGCCAACGCCAACTGCTGCGCCTGGATTTTGCGCGAGACGTCTTCACGTGGGAACGACCACATCAGCATGGTCACGGGACCGGTGAGCATGCCTTTCATGATCTTGTCGGTCAGGCTTTGCGCGTAGGTGATCCAGTCGACGGTCATGGCGTTCGGGCGACTCAGGTCGCCGTAGATGATCGCCGGCTTGACGCAGCGCGAACCGTAGCTCTGGACCCAGCCGAAACGGGTGAACAGGTAGCCGTCCAGTTGCTCGGCGAAGTACTCGACCATGTCGTTGCGC
Organism: Pseudomonas sp. 05N434; assembly: GCF_056396965.1. Taxonomy (NCBI): domain Bacteria; kingdom Pseudomonadati; phylum Pseudomonadota; class Gammaproteobacteria; order Pseudomonadales; family Pseudomonadaceae; genus Pseudomonas; species Pseudomonas sp. 05N434. The sequence goes on along the minus strand of NZ_JBFTMK010000175.1, from coordinate 13,454 downwards.
TCGGCTTCACCGTGCACCAGCACGTCCAGCCCCAGGCGTTCCTGGATTTTCACGGCGTGGCGGATTTCGCTGTGCATGGCATCGGTGTAATCGTTGGCCGAGAGTTTGCCTTGCTTGAAGGCCTGACGAGCCAGGCGGATCGAACCGGTTTGCGGGAACGAGCCGATGGTGGTCGTCGGGAATGCCGGCAGCTGCAAGCGCGCGCGCTGTTGCTCGATCCGTTTGGCAAACGGCGAATGGCGTTGGCTGTCTGCCGCGCCGATGGCGTTGATGCGGGCCTGGACATCCGCCTTGTGGATACGCGGCGATTGGGCGCGGCTGGCCTGAATGGCGCGGCTTTCAGCCAGGGCGGCTTGCACCTTGGGCGCTTGCGGATCGTTCAGGGCATCGCGCAGCACGGCGATCTCACCGCACTTCTGCACGGCAAACGCCAGCCAGCTTTTCAGTTCGGGGTCGAGTTTGTCTTCACGCGCAAGGTCCACCGGGCTGTGCAGCAGCGAGCAGGAACTGCTGACCCACAAGTTATCGCCGAAGCGCTCCTGGGCAAATTGCAGTTGTGCCAGGGCTTGCTCCAGTTCGCAGCGCCAGACGTTGCGGCCGTTGACCAGCCCCACCGAAAGAATCTTGTAGGTCGGCAGTCGATCCAAAACCTGGCCGAGCTGATCCGGCGAACGCACCGCGTCAATGTGCAAACCTTGTACAGGCAGGCCGACGGCCAGCCCGAGGTTGTCTTCCAGGCCACTGAAGTAGGTGGCCACGAGTTTTTTCAGTGGCGAGTATTGGAGGATGTGGTAAGCGCGCTCGAAGGCGTTTTTCCAGGCCTGTGGCAAGTCGAGGGTCAGGATCGGCTCATCGATCTGCACCCACTCCACGCCTTGGGCGGCGAGGCGGYCGAGGATTTCACCGTAGATCGGCAGCAGGCGCTCCAGCAGGTCGAGCTTGTCGAAGTCGTTGCCTTTGGCTTTGCCCAGCCACAGGTAAGTCAGCGGGCCGATGATCACCGGTTTGACGTTGTGGCCGAGGGCCTTGGCTTCTTCGACTTCATCGAACAGCTGTTCCCAGCTCAGTTTGAATGGTTGGTCGGCGCTGAATTCCGGGACCAGGTAGTGGTAATTGGTGTCGAACCACTTGGTCAGTTCCTGGGCGTATTGCGCGGTGCCGTGTTCGCTGCCGCAGCAGGCCGCCGTGGCGCCATGCGCCATGGCGAACAGAGTGTCGAGGGTCGGCAGGCCGCGTTCATCCTTGACGCTGTCGAAACGCTCGGGGATCACACCGAAGGTCAGGGAATGGGTCAGTACCTGGTCGTACCAGGCGAAGTCGCCGACGGGCAGCAGGTCGATGCCGGCGTCTTTCTGCAATTGCCAGTGGGTGGCGCGCAGTTGGCGGCCGACGCTGTTCAGGGCGTCCTGATCGAGATCGCCCTTCCAGTAGGCTTCGAGGGCTTTTTTCAGTTCGCGGTCGGCACCGATGCGCGGAAAACCAAGTGTGTGGGCCAGGGCCATRGTGAATTTCTCTCTATAAAGGATGCTGTAAAACATGCTGCTATTGTCGACAGCTCAGCCAACATGAGACAAACTCAACCTTTTCGTGTTGATCACAAGTTTTCCTCATGGAGCCCTCGGTGCTTGAAATCCGTCACCTGAAAACCCTGCACGCCCTGCGCGAAGCCGACAGCCTGGTGGATGCAGCCGACCGCCTGCACCTGACCCAATCGGCGCTGTCCCACCAGTTCAAGGAGCTGGAAGAACGCATGGGCATGCCGCTGTTCGTGCGCAAGACCAAACCGGTGCGCTTCACCAGTGCCGGCTTGCGCCTGCTGCAACTGGCCGACGCCACCCTGCCGTTGCTGCGCAGTGCCGAGCGCGACATTGCACGGCTGGCCGGTGGCACGGCGGGGCGTCTGCACATGGCGATCGAGTGCCACAGTTGCTTCCAGTGGCTGATGCCGACCATCGACCAGTTCCGCGATGCCTGGCCGGAAGTCGAGCTGGACCTGGCCTCGGGCTTCTCCTTCGCCCCGCTGCCGGCGCTGGCCCGAGGCGACCTGGACCTGGTGGTGACCTCCGATCCGCTGGAACTGGTGGGCATCACTTACGTGCCGTTGTTCACCTACGAAGCCATGCTCGCGGTGGCGAACCAACACCGCTTGGCGAGCAAACCGTACATCGTGCCCGAAGACCTGCTCACGGAAACCTTGATCACCTACCCGGTGGAACGCGATCGGCTGGACATCTTCACCCGCTTCCTGGAGCCGGCCGACATCGAACCGGCGCAGGTGCGCACCTCGGAACTGACGGTGATGATGATGCAACTGGTGGCTAGCGGTCGCGGTGTCTGCGGCATGCCCCATTGGGCGCTGCATGAGTACAGTTCACGGGGTTATGTGAAGGCCAAGCGACTGGGGGAGAAAGGCTTGTTTGCGACGTTGTATGCCGGGATCCGCGCCGACATGCTGGATGCGCCGTACATGCGCGACTTTTTGCTGACGGCCAAGGACACGTCGTTTTCGACGCTGGATGGGGTTAGTGCCGTCCGATAGAACGATCAAGGCTCAGGGGTGATCTCGCGCCACATGTGGATCTTGTCGAAGTAGTCTTCGCCGACCCGCACCGCCAACGGTTCCAGGCCAAACTGCACGAAGCCGCAGCGCTGATACAGCCTGAAGGCGGCTTCGTTGCCGGCGGTGACGGTCAGCTGGATCAGCCTCAGGCCTTGATGACTCTGCGCTTCAGCCAACGCCGCCTGTAACAGTTGATAACCGAGCCCGCGCTGGYGCACCTTGCCGGTCACGTACATGCCAAACAGCGTCGCCTTGTGCCGGGCCTTTTCCCGAGACTCGAAGGCCAGGCCGACGATGCCTGCCAGTTCCCCTTCCTCGAACGCCCCGAGCACCCGGTCCAGCTTGCTGGTCAGGCGCGACTCCCACCACCCCAGCGGCATCGTGGCGCGCTCGCGCACGCTGGAAGTGAACGCCTGGGGATGCGAGTCGTAGGCTTCGAGCATCAGCGCCCGATAATCCAGGGCATGACTGGCATCAAGCCGCTGAATCCACATGTTCAGGCCACTCGCCGCTGCTCAAACATCAACCGCACCGCCAGCCCGGACAGGACGAAGCCCATGAAATAGCGCTGCATCGCCAGCCAGTTCGGGTTGTTGACGAACCAGGAGGCGATGCCTGCGGCGAACAGCGCGATCAGCAGGTTGACGCTGAAGCTCACGCTGATCTGGGTCAGGCCGAGGATGATGCTCTGGTTGAACACCGAACCGTGCTCAGGGGAAATGAACTGCGGAAACACCGACAGATAAAACACCGCGATCTTCGGGTTCAGAGCGCTGGTGAGAAAACCCATCGTGATCAATTTGCGTGACGAGTCCGCCGGCAACTGCTGCGCCTCGAACGGCGAACGCGCACCGGGCTTGACCGCCTGCCAGGCCAGCCACATCAGGTACAACGCACCGGCCCACTTCAGCACCTCGTAGGCCACCGGCACGGCCATGAACACCGCGGTCAAACCCGCTGCAGCAGCGAACAGGTGCACTAGAAATCCCGCGACCACACCCAGCAATGACGTCACCCCGGCCTTGCGTCCCTGGCAGATGGAACGGGAGATCAGGTAGATCATGTTCGGCCCCGGCGTGAGTACCATCAGCAACGCCGCGGCGGCAAAAATCAGCAAGTCTTGAAGTGGAATCATGGGCATCCTGTCCTTGAAGTCAGAGGGTCTGGGTGATCAGGCGGTTTCGATCAGTGAAGCTCGATAAAACGGCAAGATCAGGTCTCGTGTCAATGGCGCCAGCGTGAGATCGCCGTCGGTGGCCGGGTCGATCCAGCGCACCTCTTCGATTTCCGCCGCCGGGCAAACGTCAGAATCGATGGTCAGCTGAAACAGTTCGGCCAGTACGACAAAACCCGGCTCGTTGGCGGCCGGTGCCGAGAATGGCCCCAGGTAGGTGGCGTGCGCCGGATCGATGACCAGTCCCAATTCCTCCTCCAGCTCACGGGCCAGGGCGTGGACCGGTTGCTCATGAGCCTCGATCTTGCCCCCCGGCTGCATGAACGCCTGGGTGCCGCGCTTGCGCACCAGCAAGGTGCGACCGTCGGGGCCGATCAACAGGGCAGCGGCAATGTGGATGATGCGGGGCGAAGCGGCGGATGAAAGCGTCATGGATCAGGATTGGCCTTGGGTAAAGGCGCAAGGATCACATGAGCGCCGGCTTTTCGTCACGCCGAAAAAAATTTCCGCAGCCTCCCTGTAGGAGCGAGGCTTGCCCGCGAAGAATGAACCGCGTTTTTTCAGGTACTACGCGTCATCGTTCTTCGCGGGCAAGCCTCGCTCCTACAGACTCAACTCGTCTCGAGAATCGCCACTTCCTCCGGCACTTTCACAAAAATGCTGTACTTGGCACCTTCCATCGCCTCGAACGCGATCAGCTTCTCCACCAGCGGCCCGTTCAACACCTTGCCGGCATTGAGCAGCAGCATGCCGTTGTCGGCATTCAGGTTGCGCGCCAGGATCATGCCCGCCGCCAAGTCCCGGGTGGTCAGCACCTTGACCGTCGGATCGGCCAGCGTCACATCGCTCAGGTAAGCAGCACAGACCTTAATGAAATCCTCCACCAGTTCCGGGTCATAGAGCCGACCGGCGTACTGGCGGATATACACCAGGGCTTCATCGCTGTTCATCTGCCGTTCGAGGATCAGCCCACGCTGCAACTCGATGAAATCCACCGCCAGTTTCAGCAACCGTGAACCGAGCGGAATGGCCTCGCCCTTGAGCCGATCGGGAAAACCGCTGCCGTCCCAACGCTCCTGGTGATGCAGGATCAGCCGCGCGGCATCTTTCATCGGGTCGAGCGTCATCAGCAGCGACTCACTCTGCTTCGGATAACCCCGATAGCGCTCGCGGTCATTGTGATGCAGCAGATCCGAAGGCGTGCTCATCATGCTGTCGGTCCAGCTCAATTTACCGATGTTGTAGAGCGCCGCCGCCATGGTCAGGTCTCGACTGGTGGCTTCGTCCAGGTGATGGAGTTTGCAGTACACCCGCACCAGTTCGATGATCTGCCGGTTGGTCTGCTTGGCAGGTGGCAGGCGCAGGTTGGCCAGCAACGAAAACACTTCCGTGCCGGTGACATAGCTGCGTTTGAGCTCTTCGTAAGCCAGGTCCAGCATGTCAGCGGTCTGTTGCAGCTCGCTGGTGCGGGCCGCGACGTGTTTTTCCAGGGTGGTGTTGAGCGGGTAGCGCTGATGGACGTGGGCCAGCAGCGTGGCGCCGTCCATATTAGGCATTCGCGCGTCACTCATCACCAGATCGACCGACCGCTGCTCCATGATTTCCAGGGCCTGGGCACCGCTGGTGGCCAGCAGCACCTCGTAGGGCTGGCTGCGCAGCAGGCGGCGCAGGCTGTTGAGAATCGACTCCTCATCGTCGACCAGCAGTAACGTGGGTTTATCGGTCACAGTCGTGGGGAGCTGCTCTTCCATGGCGATACCTCAAGTGAAACCAGCCTCTTTATGTCAGGCGCGAAAAAACTTCCTCTGACTTTCCCGAGCCTGAGCTACAGGCTAGATGATTTTCCGACCGACTCCGCAAATGATTCGTTTCAGTCAACCGGGCGAATATCCGACCGGACGACTATGCTCAGGTCACTCGGATCCAAACGATGCCCGCTCCGTCCTGCACTCAGGGAAGGGATACCCTCTATGAGCTCATCGCACCAAACTGCTGTCGGTACAGGCGCATGTCAGTGAATACGCTGCTTGCGCGGACTAATCGTCGGATTCTCATCGTCGACGACACCGCGTCGATCCACGAGGATTTCGCCAAGATTCTCAGCCCGTCATCGATCGAAGACGACAGTCTGGCCAGCGCTGAAAACGCCCTGTTCGGCACCCCCGTGTCGGTATCGTCGCAAGGTTTTATCATCGAATCCGCGTTTCAGGGCCGTGAGGCGCTGGACAAGGTCGAGACCGCGCTGGCGAATGACTCACCCTACGCGATGGCCTTCATCGACATGCGCATGCCGCCGGGCTGGGACGGCCTGGAAACCATCGAACGCCTGTGGCAGGTCGATCCCAAGCTGCAAGTAGCGCTCTGCACCGCGTATTCCGACTATTCCTGGGAAGACATCGACGAGCGCCTGGATCTGGGCGATCGCCTGCTGATCCTGAAAAAACCGTTCGATGCCATCGAAATCCGCCAGATGGCCAGCGCATTGACCGCCAAGTGGCAAATGACCGAAGACGCGGCACTGAAGATGTCCCTGCTGGAGCAAGCGGTCGAGGAGCGCACCCGGGAGCTGTCCGACGCCAACATCATTGTGCAGAACAGCCCGACCATTCTGTATCGGCTGCGGGGCGAACCGTCGTTTCCGTTGATGTATATCTCCCACAACATCACCAAATACGGCCACATCGCGGCGGCCCTGGTGGCTTCTTCCAACTGGGCTCAGGAGCTGATCCATCCCGACGATCAAGAGAAAGTCGACACCGCCATGGCGCGGGTGCTGGACCGCCATGCAGCCGGTGCTTCCATCGAATTCCGGATGCGCACCGGCGACGGTGACTGGCGCTGGGTCGAAAACCGCTACATCCCGGTGCGCGACGATGAAGGCCGCTTGCTGGAAGTCGAAGGCATCATCATCGACATCACCGAACGCAAACTGGCCGAGGAAAAGATCGCCCTGCTGGCCCGCACCGACGGGCTGACCGGGCTGGCCAACCGCGCGACGCTGATCGAGCGCCTGCATCAGGCGTTCGCCGCCGCCCGGCGCGGGGCCACCCCGTTCGCCATGTTTTACCTGGACCTGGATCACTTCAAGCGCATCAACGACACCCTGGGCCACCCGGTGGGTGACCTGTTGCTGCAGGAGGTCGCCCGACGGATCAAAACCTGCGTGCGGGAAAACGACGTGGTCGCCCGTCTGGGGGGCGACGAGTTCGCGATCCTGCAACTGGACGTCGGCGATCCGACCCAGTCAGCAGCCCTGGCCGCCAAGGTCCGCGATGCGCTGGTGCTGCCCTACTCCCTGGCCGGCAACGACGTGCGGGTCTCGGTCAGTATCGGCATTAGCAGCTACGCCCAGGTCAGCCTCAGCGCCGACAGCCTGTTGACCCAGGCCGACATGGCGCTGTATCGCTCCAAGGAAAAGGGCCGCAACCAGTACCACTTCCATTCCGAGGAAATCAATCAGGAAGTGGTCGAGCGCATGACCATCGCCAACGACTTGAAAACCGCCATCGAACGCGACGAGCTCGAACTGCGTTACTGGCCGGAAGTAGACCTGAGCAGTGGCAAGATCCTCGGCATGGAAGCGCAGGTCAGCTGGAATCACCCCATACGCGGTTTACTGGAAGCCCCCGCATTCCTGCCCGCGGCGGAAAAGACCGGCATCATCATCGCCCTCGGTCACTGGGTGCTGGAGCGCGCCTGTCGGCAAATGCACCAGTGGCGCGATGAAGGCATGGCACCACCGGTGGTGGCGATAAAACTGTCCCTGGCCCAGCTCAAGAGTGGTCCCGAGCTGATCTATGACGTGTTGCGCACCACTGCCCGCTGGGATCTGTGCCCGTGGGACCTGCGTTTCGACGTCACCGAAGCGACCCTGGCCCAGACCAAGTGGACGCACAACGATATCCTGCCACGCCTGCGTGAGCTGGGGGTGAAGATCGCCATCGATGACTTCGGCACCGAATACTCTTCGTTCGACTACCTCAAGACTTACCAGGTCAATCACCTGAAACTCGCTCAGGCGTTCATCGACACCGCCGCCCACGACGCGGCCAGCGCCACCACCTTGCGGGCCATTATCAATTTCGCCCGCGACGTCGGGATCGGCATCATCGCCGAAGGTGTCGAAACCCAGGAGCAACGTACTTCKCTGATGGCCACCGGTTCACCGATGAATGCCCAGGGCTACTACTTCAGCAAAGCGGTCAGCAGCCAGCAGGCCGCCGAACTGTTGAAAGCCGGGAGCATCGTGTGCGCGAATCACAATCCCGGAGCAATGCCGGGTGATTCGCAACGTGCCACGGAGGACAAGGAATGAAAACTCCGTTCATCCAGGCCAACCGGCGCATTCTGATCATCGATGACACGCCCTCGATCCATGAGGACTTCCGCAAGATCCTGGGCGCCGATACCGACGATGAACTCACCCTCGCCGGCACTGAAGCCGCGCTGTTCGACACCCCGCAAACGACTCGGCTGGTCTTCCAGCTCGACTCCGCCTATCAGGGCCAGGAAGCACTCAAACTGGTCAAGCGGGCCCAGGCAGAAGGTCGCCCTTACGCCATGGCGTTCACCGACATGCGCATGCCGCCTGGCTGGGATGGTCTGGAAACCATCGAGCGGCTCTGGAAGGTCGACCCTAACCTGCAAATCGCGCTGTGCACGGCGTTCTCCGATTACACCTGGGAAGCCATGGCCGAACGGCTGGAGTTCGGCGATCAATTGCTGGTGTTGAAAAAACCTTTCGACAGCCTGGAAATCCGCCAGATGGCCAGCGCCCTGACCTGGAAGTGGCAGATGGCGCAGGACGCGGCGATGAAAGTACTGAGCCTTGAGCAAACCATCGAAGCCCGGGTCCATGAACTGCTCAAGGTGTCTCATCTGTTGCAGTACGACGTGTTGACCGAGCTGCCCAACAGCACCTTGCTGGGTGACCGGCTGAACCAGTCCCTGGCCTTGTCCAGACGCCATGACAAACAACTGGCGGTGATGTTTCTGGGGCTCGACCGCTTCAAGCGCATCAACAATGCGTTGGGCCACCCGACCGGTGACGAGATGCTCAAGCGTGTCGGGCAAAGCCTGGTGGCCTGCGTGCGCGCCTCCGACTCGGTGTTTCGCTACGGCTCCGACGAATTTGTGGTGATCCTGGCCGACATCCACCACCCCCAACAGACCAAGGGCATCGCCGAAAAACTGTTGAACGCCATACGTGCGCCCCAGCACGTCGCCGGGCACGACTTGAGCGTGACGGCCAGCCTGGGCATCAGCATCTATCCCGATGACGGTTTCGATGCCATCGCACTGATCAAGAAAGCCGAAACCGCGATGCGCAACGTCAAGGAAAGCGGCCCCAACGATTTCAGCTTTTTCATCGATGAGATGAACCAGCGCGCGCGGGAACAGCAGACCATCGAGTCGGGGATTCGCCTGGCACTGGAGCGGAACGAGTTTGTCCTGCACTACCAACCGAAACTCGACCTGGGCAGCGGCAAGGTGGTCGGCGCCGAGGCGTTGATCCGCTGGCAAAAACCGGGGCACGGCTGGATCTACCCGACAGACTTCATTGCAGTGGCCGAAGACAGCGGCTTGATCGTGCCGTTGAGCAAATGGGTGCTGGCCCAGGCCTGTCGGCAAGCCCGTACCTGGCAGGCAAAGGGCCTGCCGAATCTGTGCATGTCGGTGAACGTGTCGGCCATCGATTTCCGCCAGCGGGATTTTGTCGACGGCATCGAACAGATACTCCAGAACACAGGCATGGACCCGGCCTTGCTCGAGCTGGAAATCACCGAAGGCGTATTGATGCAGAATGTCGATGCCACGATGGTCGCGCTGAGTCGGCTCAAGGCATTGGGGGTACGGCTGGCCATCGATGACTTCGGCACCGGCTATTCCAGCCTGAGTTACTTGCAACGGTTTCCCATCGATGTACTGAAAATCGATCAATCGTTCAYTCGTGGCCTGGGCCGTGACAGCAACGACGCGGCTCTGGTCGGCGCCATCATCAGCCTGGGCAAAAGCCTCAATCTGACGGTCATTGCCGAAGGGGTGGAAACCCTCGAACAACTGAATTTTCTCAAGGCGCTCCATTGCGAGGAAGGCCAGGGTTACTACTTCAGCAAAGCCGTGGAGCCGGACGCCTTCGTGCAATACCTGACCTCCGTAAAGCCCCTCTCCTGAACGATGTGCAACGACACACAGGCCCTGAGCCAAGGAATCACAAGATGTCACGTTCCTTCTGCTACTTGCTCCTTGCGCCTCTACTCGGTTGTTGTCTGATAGCCAGTGGCGCACCGCTGGACGAACCGCTCAAACCCTTGCCCGCAGTGCCCGAGCAGAATCCCTTGCAAGTCGAACTCGGTCGCCGGTTGTTCAACGAACCACGGCTGTCGGTCAACAACAGCCTGTCCTGCGCCAGTTGCCATCGTCTGGAAATCGGCGGTGCCGACGACAAGGCGTTGTCCACTGGCTTCAAGGGCGATCCCTTGACGATCAATACCCCGAGCGTGTTCAACGCGAGCTTGAACTTCCGGCAATTCTGGAATGGCCGCGCCGATTCTCTGGAAACCCAAGCCCACGAAGTGGTGCAGAGCCCTAGTGAAATGGGCAGTCATTGGGAACAAGTGGTCCAGATGCTCTCCGCCGACCCGGATTACAAAAACGCTTTCACCAAGGCCTACCCGGACGGCGTCACCATGAACAATGTGCAAAGTGCCCTGGCCACCTACGAGCGCACGCTGATCAGTGCCAACTCGCGCTTCGACCAATACCTGTCGGGCAATACCGAGATCCTCACGACTGACGAGAAGTACGGTTACCAACGTTTCAAGGACTACGGCTGCATTGCCTGCCATCAGGGGGTGAACATCGGCGGCAACATGTTCCAGAAATTCGGGGTCATGGGTGATTACTTTCAGGCTCGTGGCAACCCCACCGAAGCCGATCTGGGCCGCTATCTGGTCACCAAGGCCGAAGAGGACCGCAACGTGTTCAAGGTGCCGAGCCTGCGCAATGTCGCGGTGACCGCGCCGTACTTTCACGACGGCTCGGCTAAAACCCTCGAAGAAGCGGTAGACGTGATGTTCAAGTTCCAGCTCGGTCGTGTGCCCTCCGACAAGGACAAGGACCTGATCATCAAATTCCTCAAGACCCTGACCGGTGAATGGGGAGGCAAACCTTTATGAAAACATTCCCCCGTCGCAACCTGGCACTGCTCGCAGCCGTGGCCGTGCTGCTGGCCTCGACGCTGTTGTTCCTGTACCTCAAGTCCAGCTCGAACGAGACGTCGACCTACGCCGAATCCCGGGATTTGATCGGTCGGATCAAACAGTTGAACGCGCAATGGGAAACCGAGATTCTCAAGGCCAGGATCGCCATCAGTCACAACTACGATCCACTGGTGACACCGCTGAGCGAGATGACGCGCCTGTGGCAGCGGTTCGAGAGCATGGAGTCCAATCACGGCCGCAACGACACGCCGACCTGGCGTGCCAGTCATGAGGCATACCTTGCCGCCATCCAGGAAAAAACCCGGCTGGTGGAGCAATTCAAATCCCACAACGCGGTGCTGCGCAACTCACTGGCGTTCCTGCCCACGGCCGAAGACGACATCCAGCAACCGCTTGCCCAACTGCCCGATGAAGACAAGCTGCAACTGCAGAACATCGCCACCGACACTTACGACCTGCTGCTCAGCAGCCTGGAATTCGCCCAGGTCACCTCCGACGATAAAGCGGCGGATATTCTGCTGGGGATGAACAAACTGGGGGTTAACAAGCAACGATTGCCGGAGCAGTTTCACAGCCCGATCGATATTTTGAGTAACCACGTCACCCTGATCCTGCGTGAGCAACCGGTAGTCAATCGGTTACTGGAAAACATCGAGGCCATTCCCGTGGCCGAACGACTGGACGACATTACCGGCCTGCTGAACAAAGACCAGCAGCAATCCGATGCCATCGACCAGCGCTACCACTTCTACATGTTGGTGTTTTCGACGCTGCTGGTGCTGGTGCTGGTGTACCTGGCGATTCGCCTGATGCGCAGCTTCGGGGAGACTCAGCGGGTCAACAAGGAACTGCAAACCGCCAACGAAGTCCTCGAACAACGGGTCGAAGAGCGCACCCGCGAACTCAAGGATACCCAGAGCGAATTGCTCGACACCGCGCGTCAGGCCGGCATGGCCGAAATCGCCACCAACGTGCTGCACAACGTCGGCAACGTGCTCAACAGCGTGAACATCTCGGCCGATCTTGTCAGCCGTCGGCTGCGTAGCAGCAAGGCCCAGGGGCTGGGCAAGGCGATGCAGCTGATCAACGAGCATCAAAGCGACCTCGGGACCTTTCTGACCCAGAAYGAGAAAGGAAAGTTACTGCCCGGCTATTTGAATCAACTGGTGGAGGCGATTGCCCTCGAACAGCAAGGCATGGCCGAGGAACTCGCGCAGTTGAGCAAAAGCGTCGATCACATCAAAGACATCGTCGCCACCCAGCAGTCCTACGCGGGGGCCAACAACCTGGTGGAACCGCTGTACATCAGCGAATTGCTCGAGGACGCCCTGCGCATGAACGCAGGCGCCTTGACCCGGCATCACGTCACGGTGGTCAAGGAGTACGGCGACGTACCGCAAGTGATGGGCGACAAGCACCGCTTGTTGCTGATCCTGATCAACCTGATCAGCAACGCCAAATACGCCATGTCCGACCTCAGCAACCGAGCCCGACAGATCACCCTTGGGGTAAAAGTCGTCGAGGACACGATCCTGCAAATCAGCGTCAAGGATGACGGCGAAGGCATTGCGCCGGAAAACATGACGCGGATCTTTGCCCACGGTTTCACCACCCGCAAGGAAGGCCACGGCTTCGGCCTGCACAGCTGCGCGCTGGCCGCGATCGAAATGAACGGCCACCTCACCGCCCACAGCGACGGGCCGGGCAAGGGCGCCCTGTTCACCTTGCAGATCCCGTTGAACCCCGTCATGGAGGAAGCATGAGCGACCTATCAAACCGCCGCATTCTGCTGATCGACGACACCCCGTCCATCCATGATGACTTTCGCAAGATCCTCACCCCGACATCGGCCAAACATGCGGAACTGGACGAAATGGAGGCCGCGCTGTTCGGCAGCGAAGTGAAATCCACCCAACCGCTGTTCGAACTGGATTCGGCCTACGGCGGTCAGGAGGGCCTGGGCAAACTCGTCCAGGCCTTACAGGAAAACCGCCCCTACGCCCTGGCCTTCGTCGACATGCGCATGCCCGAGGGCTGGGACGGTGCACAGACCATCGAACACCTGTGGCAGGAAGACCCGAGCCTGCAAGTGGTGGTGTGTACCGCCTATTCCGACTATTCGTGGGATGAACTGCTGGAGCGCCTGCACGCCCACGACCGCCTGCTGATTCTGAAAAAACCGTTCGACAATATCGAAGTCCAGCAGATGGCCAACACCCTGCTCACCAAATGGGACATGACCGAACGGGCGTCTATCCAGATGAGCCATCTGGAGCATCTGGTGGATCAGCGCACGGCCCAGTTCAAACAGGCCAGCGAAGCATTGCAGCGGGAAATCGACGAGCGCAAACAATTGGAAAGCCAACTGGTGCAGTCGGAAAAACTCGCCTCGCTGGGGCAACTGGCGGCGGGTGTCGCCCATGAAATCAATAATCCCATCGGCTTCATTTCCTCCAACCTCGGCACCCTCGATGGCTATTTCAAGCAACTGCAGACC
>NZ_JBFTMK010000174.1:0-8543 GCF_056396965.1 Pseudomonas sp. 05N434 | reverse complement strand
GGACCAAGGTAAAGGCAAAAAGGTCGACGGTCCGAAGTGGGACTACATCCGCCAGTTGCTGACCAACCGCATGATGCTCGGCGTGTACCTGGGCCAGTACTGCATCAACGGCATCACCTACTTCTTCCTGACCTGGTTCCCGGTGTACCTGGTGCAAGAACGCGGCATGACCATCCTCAAGGCCGGTTTCATTGCCTCGTTGCCGGCAATCTGCGGGTTTATCGGTGGCGTGCTCGGCGGAGTGATTTCTGACTATCTGCTGCGCAAGGGCCACTCGCTGACCTTCGCCCGCAAGGCGCCGATCATCGCCGGTCTGCTGGTTTCCAGCAGCATCGTGGCTTGCAACTATGTCGATATCGAATGGATGGTGGTCGGCTTCATGGCCCTGGCCTTCTTCGGCAAAGGTGTGGGCGCATTGGGCTGGGCGGTGGTGTCCGATACCTCGCCGAAACAGATCGCCGGTTTGAGTGGTGGCCTGTTCAACATGTTCGGCAACATTGCGTCGATCACCACGCCGATTGTCATTGGCTACATCATCAGCTCCACCGGCTCCTTCAAATGGGCGCTGGTGTTCGTCGGTTGCAACGCGCTGGTCGCGGTATTCAGCTACCTGGTGATCGTTGGCCCGATCAAACGTGTGGTACTCAAAGAGCCGCCAGTCAGCGGTCCTGAAACGAACAACAAGTTATCTGAAGCGCATTCCTGAGGAGCGGCGTCATGCAGTTGATTGAACATTCCGACTCGCCGCGCTACATCCGCCTGCACGAGCGGGACAATGTGGTGATCGTGGTCAACGATCAGGGCGTACCGGCCGGCACCGAATTCCCCGATGGCCTGGTCACCGTGGATTTCGTGCCGCAGAGCCACAAGGTCACCCTCGAGGACATTCCCGCGGGCGGCCAGGTGATTCGATACGGCCAGACGATCGGCTACGCGTTGCAGCCGATTCCTCGCGGCAGTTGGGTCAAGGAAGATCAACTGCGCATGCCCACCGCGCCACCGCTGGACAGCTTGCCGCTATCCACCGAAGTGCCGGCCGCGCAGGCACCGCTGGAAGGCTTCACCTTCGAGGGCTATCGCAACGCCGACGGCACCGTCGGCACGCGCAACATTCTCGGCATCACCACCACCGTGCAGTGCGTCACCGGCGTGCTGGATCACGCGGTAAAACGCATCAAGGACGAGTTGCTGCCCAAGTACCCGAACGTCGATGACGTGGTGGCGCTGACCCACAGTTACGGCTGTGGCGTGGCGATCACCGCCACCGACGCGTACATCCCGATCCGCACCGTGCGCAATCTGGCGCGCAACCCGAACCTGGGGGGCGAGGCGCTGGTAATCAGCCTGGGCTGCGAGAAATTGCAGGCCGGGCAGGTGATGCATGAGAACGACAGCTCGGTGGATTTGAGCGAGCCGTGGTTGTATCGCTTGCAGGATTCCAGTCACGGTTTTACCGAGATGATCGAGCAGATCATGGCGCTGGCCGAAACCCGTTTGAAGAAGCTCGATCAACGCCGCCGGGAAACCGTGCCGGCGTCCGAGCTGATCCTCGGCATGCAGTGCGGCGGCAGCGATGCGTTCTCCGGGATCACCGCCAACCCGGCCCTGGGCTATGCCTCGGACCTGTTACTGCGGGCCGGTGCGACGGTGATGTTTTCCGAAGTCACCGAAGTGCGCGATGCGATTTACCTGCTGACGTCCCGGGCGGAAACTGAAGAAGTTGCTCAGGAACTGGTGCGGGAAATGGACTGGTACGACCGTTACCTGGCCAAGGGCGAAGCGGATCGCAGCGCCAACACCACGCCGGGGAACAAGAAGGGCGGGTTGTCGAACATTGTCGAGAAGTCCTTGGGCTCGATCGTCAAGTCCGGCAGCAGTGCGATCAACGGGGTGCTTGGCCCTGGGGAACGGTTCAAGCGCAAAGGGCTGATTTTCTGCGCGACCCCGGCCAGTGATTTTGTCTGCGGGACGTTGCAGTTGGCGGCGGGGATGAACCTGCATGTGTTCACCACCGGGCGTGGTACGCCTTATGGATTGGCGATGGCGCCAGTGGTGAAGGTCTCGACTCGCACAGAACTGGCGCAGCGCTGGCCGGACCTGATCGACATCGATGCCGGGCGGATTGCCACCGGGCGGGCGTCGATCGAAGACCTCGGCTGGGAGTTGTTCCACTACTACCTGGACGTGGCCAGCGGCAAGAAACAGACGTGGGCGGAGCAGCACAAGCTGCATAACGACATCACCTTGTTCAACCCGGCGCCGATCACGTAAGACAGCGTTATCGTTCATTGCGGGCTTGTCCGCGAAGGGGCCTTGGAACTGACTGAAGGTTTCAAGAATGTACCCATAAATAAAAAGGCCGCGATCCATATTGGATCGCGGCCTTTTCATTGGCTTCGATTCAGGCGTCAGACCGCATCCAGCTCCGGTTCGTCTGCCTGGATGTTAACGGTTGCTTTCACTTCATCGTGACGACGGATGAACTTCCAGTCCGCCTCGTCGATGTAGATACCGTTCGGGCCGCTGCCGCCTTCCAGGTCGATGGCGACGCTGGCGCAGACTTGCGGCTTCACACTCGCCAGGATCGGCACGAAGCCCAGTTGCAGGCTGGTTTCCAACAGCGCTGCCTGGTTCTTCTCGTCGATGTCTGCTGCCTCGTCGAGGTAGTACGGCAGGCGCACGCGACCAGCCTGGTCGCGGTCCATCAAGTGCAGCAACAAGTACATGTTGGTCAGCGCCTTGATGGTCATGGTGGTGCCGTTGGACGCCGCGCCGTCGATGTCGGTGTGGATCACCGGTTGGCCATTGACCTTGGTGATCTCGAACGCCAGTTCGAACAGATCCTTGAGACCGAGCTGGTTGTGGTTGGCCGCCACCAGCCGTGCCAGGTATTCCTTGGCTTCTTCGTTCTTGTTGTCCTGCTCGGCGCTTTGGCTCAAGTCGAAGACGGAGAGGGTTTCGCCTTCTTCGTACTGACCGGCGCTGTGGATGATCTGGTCAATGTGCTTGAGCGCTTCCTTGTTCGGCGCGAGCACGATACGGAAGCTCTGCAGGTTGGAGACCTGACGTTTGTTGATCTCGCGGTTGAACAGCGCCAGTTGATGTTCGAGGCTGTCGTAGTCGCTGCGGATGTTGCGCAGGGTCCGGGCGATGTCGGTAACCGCCGCGCGACGCGCCTTGCCGAGGGTCAGGGCTTCATCGGTACGGTGTGCGTACGCGTTGATCAGCAGTTGCAGGCGACGTTCCATATCGTCTTCGCTGTCGAACTTGGCCACGCCCTTGAGGCGAACCTGCGCGTAGAGCGCGTCGATCTGCCCGTCGGCCCGCAGCAGGCCTTGCCAGCTGTCCTGATAGTCATTGAGCAATGGCAGCAGGTTGTCCATGGAGTCGTCGACCGGGTCCATGAACGGCGTGCCGAACGGCAGGTCGGCCGGCAACAGCTGACGGCGGCGCAGGGCATCGTCGAGGGTGCGTTGCTTGGCTTCCATGTCACCGATCTGCCGGCCGACCAATTGCAGCTTGGCCGACAGTTGCTGGACGCGTTCGGTGAAGGCATCGCTGGAGCGTTTCAACTCGTCCTGGGCGGCTTCCATCTGCGCCAATTGCTCAAGCTTGTCGCCTTCTTCGGCGCTCAGGGTTTGCGCGCGGCGGAAGTCTTCCAGGGCTTTCTGCGCATCCAGCACCTGTTGGTACAGCGCCTCGGTCTGGGTCTTGCTGGCCGCACGGTCGGCTGCTACGGCTTGCTGGGTTTTCAGTTGCTTGAGTTCTTTTTCCAGACGCTCTTTCTGATCGCGCAGTGCCGCACGGTCGGCCAAGGCTTGCAGGGCCGGTGGCTCGATGTGCGACAGGTCGATGGACAGGCCCGGCACTTCGAAGCGCTCGCCTTTGAAGCCATCGAGGATCAGCTCCATGGATTTGACCCATTCACCGTCCTCATCCAGCGCAATGCCGTGTTCGCCCAACGGCAGGCTGAACAGCGCGCTGTTGAACAGCCGCATCAGGCGCTCGACGTCCTGCTGCGAGAACTCTTCGCGCAGACGGGCATAGCTGTTGTTGTCAGCGTGATCGAGTTGTTGCTTCACCGATTTCAGGCGTTTTTCCAGATCCCGCAGACGCTCTTCCAGGTCTTCGGCCGAAAACTGCCGCGACTGGGCCAGCGCACCGGCCAGTTCATCGTGCGCGTCCTTGGCGGCGAGCAATTGCTGTTCGAGGACTTTGACGTCATCGACCAGGGCGAAGCGATGCTTGAGCACCGACAATTCGCCGAGCCAGCGCTGGATGCCGGTGATTTCCCGCTCCAGGCGCATCAGCTCTTGAGTGCCACCGCGTTGATCGTTTTGCAGGGCGTCCTGCTCGTTGCGGTAGTGCTCGGCCTGAATCGTCAGTTCTTCCTTGCGAGCACTGGCGTAGTCCGACCAGGTGCCGAGCAGGGAATCGAGCAGCGGCGACAGGCGATGCAGTTTTCCGCGCAGGATATCCCGCTGTTTCACGCCGTTGGCCAAGGCTTCGACCAAGGGACCGGCCGCGACCAGCGAGTTGTAGTCCTGCTCCATGCGGCGGACATCGCGGAACGCTTCTTCGCACGCGGCGATGTAATCGACACTGCCGGAACGCAGGCTGTGTTCGAAGGCATCGAGGAACAGCTGCTTGAGCTTGGCCGCGGTGATTTCACGCATGTGCAGCAGGTTGATGAACAGGGCGCGGAAGGTCTTCAGGCTCTGCTCACTGGTGGAGCGCAGCGGGATCAGCGTCAGGTCGAGCGGAATCGAGGTGTGGCCGCCCACCAGCAAACGACGCAGTTCATCCGGCTTGAGTTCGTAGGCTTTCAGGCCTTCGCGCTCAAGATTGGTGAACAGCTCTTTCTGCCGCAGGCAGGTGTCGTCTTTCTGATAATGAGCCAGGTCGAGTTTGCCGGCGTAGGCAAAGAACTGGTGACCGAAACCACCACCCGGGCCGCGACCGACCACGCCAATCACGTGCGGGCCGTGGGGCAGGGAAACTTCGACGAGGATGTAACTGGTGTCCGAGGCGAAGTAGAAACGCCGCGATTGTTCCAGGCTGTACTTGCCGAAACTCATGTCCGACATGCGCGCCAGAATCGGGAACTGCAAGGCGTTGATCGAGGCGGACTTACCAAGGTTGTTCGCGCCGTAGACCGACAGCGGCTCTTCCAGCGGGAACAGGCCGAGGCTGTAACCGGCGGTGTTCAAAAGGGCAAAGCGGCGAATGCCGTAGCGTTCCTTGCTCATGCGTCGGTCTCCTGTTCTTCGGCAATGGCGCGGGCCAGGGCGTCTTCTTCGCTCTCTTCTTCAAACTCGGTGAGATCGAGCGGGTCGTCGGTCTGCAGCAGCTTTTCGTCGCTGTCTTCGTCGATCAGCACCGGCGCCGGCAACGGCAGCACGCTGTGCAGGCTGGCGGCCAGGTCGCGGTCTTGCTGGACCGACAGGCAGACATCGAGGAAGCGGTGCATCGGCGGCAGGAAACGGTAGACACCGTTTTCTTCGCCGGCGAATCCGAGCTGGGTCATGCGGCGCATGATTTTTTCTTCGAGTTCTTCGACGGTCTGCACTTCGGCCTGGATAAACAGGTCGCGGTACTTTTCCAGCAACGATGGCAATTCATCGCGACCGAGGCTGCCACCGTCGAGCACGGCGATCGGGTCGCGGCCCTGGTCGGCCAGGTGTTCGACGAGGATGAAGGTGAACAGCGCCAGACGTTGCGCCGTCTTGTTTACCGCTGCCGCGGCCAGGTCCGGCACGAAGTAATAGAAACCACGGGTGTCGCACACCAGTTCAAAGCCCAGCGCCTTGAACAGGGTGCGGTACTGGTCCTGGAAGTTCGACAGTTGGGCGTACAGCTCCGGGTCGCGGCGGCTGACGTGGTAGCCCTTGAACAGCTCGCGAAAGATCGGCGCCAGCTGGGACAGTTCGTTTAGATCAAGATGCATGTGGGGTGCTCGCAGAATCCTCGGCGGCGGTGTCGCGGGCCGAGAGCAGGGCGAAGGAGCGCAGGCTGACCTGGTGCTCGTGAGTGTGGTAGTCGCGGCGTTCCAGACGCTCGCGCTTGAAGCGTTTTTCCCGCGACAGGCGCGAGAACCAATAGAGCAATTCGTCGGTGGCGCCGTCCGGCTCCTGCTCCAGCAGCCAGCTCATCAGGTCCGGCATCGGCAGGGCATCTTCACAACGTTCGAGCATTTCCCGAACCGTGCGTGGCGCGCGCGGGGCTTCGCCTTTCTGGGTCTTATGGGCCTTGGGGAAACGCGCCGGTTTCGGCTCGAAACGGGCCAGGGCGTAGACATAGGCTTCGACTTGGCTGGCACTGCCGAGGAAGGTGCTTTGCGGGCGGGTGAACAGCGGCATCGCGGCTTGCGGCACCGCATCGATGCCTTTACGACGAATGGCCGACAACGCCAGGGCTGCGCCACGGGTCACGGCGTTGTGCCGGCGGGCTTCTTCGCGCAGCGGCAGCAGCAGCTCGCGGGCGTGACGCAGGGTCAACTGGGCGCTGGTCTGCATTTCGAGGATGCGCGCGTGGGTGCGCAGCAGCATGTCGTCGTCGACCAGATGGCCGAGGCGCTGCTGTTCGGTGAGCATGCGCAACAACACGTTCTCAACCTTGCGCACGCCTTGTTCGAAGGCGCCGTCGGCATTCACCAGCTGAATCATCGGTTCGACGTATTCGTCCCAGGTCGCCAGCACTTCAGCATAACGCTGACGTAGCGGAATCTGCCGGTCGCTGGTCTTGGCCCGCTCGGCGACGGCCACCAGGGCCTGTTCATCGTTGGCGAGTTTCTTCAGCACGTCCCGCACACGCATGTCGAGCAGGCGCAACTGGCGCGCCAGATCGTTGCCGTCGCGAATGTCGAAGGCGTCCTGGATGTAACCGGCCAGGCGTTCGAGATGGCGCAGATAGGCTTCGATTTCCAGGCACAGGCCCAGACGGTGCTCACGGCGCAGGTAGGCGAGGAAGTCGTGAATCTGCGCGTTGAGTTCGAAACGGTTCGGGCTTTTCGCCACGGGAACCAGAATGTCGAGGCGAATCCACACGTCCAGCAGGCTGGTGATGTCCTGCGGTGTGCTGTCCAGTTGCTGGGCGGCCAACTGTGAACGCAGTTCGTTGAGGCTCAGGGTGCCTTGGTCGAAGTGCTCGCACAGTGGCTCCAGAAGTGCCCAGTGTTCAGCGAGGGCGCGCAAGACGCGCTTGGGTTCGATCATCGGAATGGCCGGCTGGTTGGCAATTAAAAGCCGCGATTGTACTTCATCGCAGCCGTGTCGATTCACTCTGGGGATGGGCTGTCGCTTCTTCTATCGGTGAAGTCTATCGATCAAGCGTGGGCGATCTTGAGCGAAGGGCGGTAGAATCACCGCACTTTAGTTATCCACAAGTGGCCGACCTTTGCTTATCGAGTCCCGTCGCCGCGCTTATTTGACCGCCATGCAGGTGGTCAACTGGCTGCCGCGCACCGAATTGCCCTTTGCTGCGCCATCGCGGCCCGAACTGCTGGAGATGCCCGAGCCAGCGGTCGTCGCCCCGGTTGCACCTGCTCCGGTGGCGCAGACGCCCGTGGAACCCGCGGCCAAACCGGCCGAGCGGGTGAAAATCGAGGTGCCACGGCCGACGCCATCGGCTGGAAAACCAGCAAGCAAAGCGACGCAAGAGAGCGAAGAGGTACCGCTCGTCGCCAAGGCTGCGCCAGTGCCGCCGCCGCGTTTCGCTCTGCAATTGCTGCGAGCCGGTCGCTGCCTGTTGCTGGTGGAGTTACCCACAGGCGAAACTTTCCAGACCCGCGACCCCGCTTATCTGTTGCTCAAAGACATGCTGCGCGCCGCCGGCCTGCCGGACAGCCCGCAGATCGTCGGCGAGCCGGTGCGCTGGCCGCTGCTGGCTCGCGGCACAATGGACCAAGGGCCGGAAGCGGCTCGGGATTTCGTACAAGGTTTTCTGTCGGCCCGCCTGGAAGACGCACCGTGCGTCTGTCTGTGGCTGATCGGCCTGCCGGCGGTGCGTTTTGCCGGTGAGGCCAGCGCCGAATCCTTCAACCGTGAACTTCAGGTCGAAGGCCTGGGGTCGGTCTGGGCCTTGCCGGGCCTGGAGTTATTAATGGAAGAGCCACAGCGTAAGGCTGATGTCTGGCAAGCCATGCGTCGGCTGATGGCGCGTTGGAAAGAATCGAATGAGTGATGCTGTATCGTTCCGCCCGATGACCGAGGCGGACCTGGACGCTGTACTGAAAATCGAATACGCGGCCTACAGCCATCCCTGGACCCGCGGGATTTTTCTCGATGGCCTGGGCAAGTACCAGATCTGGCTGATGTTCGAAGGGCAGCAGCAGGTCGGTCATGGCGTAGTGCAGATCATCCTTGATGAGGCGCATCTGCTGAACATCACCGTCAAACCGGAAAATCAGGGCCGCGGCCTGGGCTTGACGCTGCTGGAGCATTTGATGTCGATTGCCTACAAGGCTGAGGCGCGGGAATGTTTTCTGGAAGTGCGTGACAGCAACCGGGCGGCATTTCGGTTGTATGAGCGGTATGGGTTTAACG
>NZ_JBFTMK010000173.1:0-21224 GCF_056396965.1 Pseudomonas sp. 05N434 | reverse complement strand
GCGCTTAACGTGGTTAGTTAATGATCACTTAATGCTCTAATGAACTCTGCGCCGGGCATCGGCCGGCCGAACAGATAACCTTGCAGAAAGTTCACGCCATGGGCAGTCAGATAGTCACTTTGCTCCTCGGTTTCCACCCCTTCGGCGACGATGCCCAGATCGAGTTTGGCCGAGAGTTCGATGATGCTGTCCAGAATGTGCCGGGAGAGGGCGTCGACACCGATCATGGCGACAAAGCTCTGGTCGATTTTCAGGAAGTCCACATTGAACTGACGCAAGTAACCGAGGCTTGAATGGCCGGTGCCAAAGTCGTCGATGGCGATCATCACGCCCAGCGCGCGAAGCCGTTCGAACAACAGCAGGGTGATGGCTGTCGGTTCGACCAGTTCGCGCTCGGTCAACTCCAGCACTAAATGGACACTGCCCGGTGCAAAAGCACTGAGGAATTCTCGGCAGTCTTCGACCAGCGCAAGATCCCGGCAATGACTGGCGGTGATGTTGATGCTAATGTGGAATGGCCCCTCGAACGATGCCGACAAGGGCGCCAGCAATGTGGCGGTCTGTTGCATCAGCGAGCGGGTCATCGGCACGATCAGACCGGAATGTTCGGCAAACGGGATAAACAGATCCGGACGCACCAGGCCTTCCCTGGGATGTTTCCAGTGCATCAATACTTCGGTGCCGGACCACAGCTTATTGTCGCCATGCACCACGGGCTGAAAGTAAGGAATGAATTCTGCTGCCTCCAGCGCCCGCTGCATTTCACGGCTGGGCGACATCGAGCGCTTCTGCAGCACATGCCCGATTGAACCTGACACCACGCCGAAGAACATCAACAGACTGAACAGTGGCGGGTATTCACTACGCATGTAACGCCAGGTTTCTCCTTCGGGGAAACCTGCGGCCACCGTAAAGGCATAACGCGAGGACGTCAGCATACTTTGTGCTACCGGCAAGGCGGGCAGGGCGTCCTCGTGAACTTTGCCGTCGGCAGACAACCAGTTGGGACCGACTTGTAGCAACAGTAATGTCTTGCGGCCGATCAGGCGCAATTCATTGCTCAGGTGATAACCGTTCAGCGTGGTCAATGCCCCTTTATTTCCTTCGCTGAGCCGGTACACCAACAGCGCGGTATTGGGCGTGACCGGGTTGCCGTTCATGAGCCATAACTGGCCTTGGGTGTAGTCGCCGGGATTAACCTTTTCCTGATATTCACCGAACAACGAACTGCAATAGAGGTTGTCGTCCCACACCAGGTTGGTCGAGCGCACGAAGGGCCGGCGCGTAACTTGTTCGCGCAAGGCCAGTTTAACGTCATTGCAGTTTTTGCCAGCCAGCGGCAGGAGCTCCTGCGCCGCTTGGGCGGTGTTGTCGAGCATCAGTTCGAACTGGCGAATGGATTCTTCGCCAGTCAGTTCAGTACTTTGCTTGAGGGTACGTTCAGCCTGCAGATAGAGAATGGCGACTCCCAGCAACACCGGGAGCAATCCGCTCAAAACAGTCACAGTGATTCGGGTGCCACGCTTGCGGCGACTTTTGACGTTCAGTGGCATTCGCAAATCCATCGCGATAAAAGAGGGCTCTCAAAGGTTGGCAGGTCGACATGCCTCCCAAAAG
This sequence comes from Pseudomonas sp. 05N434, assembly GCF_056396965.1. NCBI lineage: Bacteria > Pseudomonadati > Pseudomonadota > Gammaproteobacteria > Pseudomonadales > Pseudomonadaceae > Pseudomonas > Pseudomonas sp. 05N434. The sequence goes on along the minus strand of NZ_JBFTMK010000173.1, from coordinate 19,607 downwards.
AGTTCAGCCATGATAGTTGGCTATCGGCCCTTATGCCGCTCAACCTTTAATCAATCTTGAGGCCAGTTTAATAAAGGCCAGTGTCGCGGGGGATGACTGACGCTGATCGAGCACCGCCAGACCGACTTGGCGGCTGATGGGGGGCGACAGCGGTTTTTTCACGTAGCGGTTGTCGTGGTCGTCAGGCAGTGAGCTTTCGGCGACGACAGTCAAGGCATCGCCACGGCCTACGACGTCCAATGTGCTGAGCAACTGCGAGCAGCGATAACGAATGTTCGGCGTCAATCGCGCCGTATTGAACAGGCGCGACACCAGCTCCGAAGACCCGGCTTCGGTCAGCACAAAAGGGTCGTGGCACAAGTCGTTCAGGCGCAAGCTGCCGCGACCGGCCAGTACATGGTCGGCAGGCAGCAGCGCGACCATCTGGTCCTCGATCAAGGCCACGGTGTCGAAACGCTCTTGGGGCAACACCACGAAGCCGATGTCGATACGCCGTTCTTCCAGCCACTGAATCACCTGGCGATCCGGCCCTTCATCGATATGAACCTCGATGCCCGGATGCGAGGCGCGGTAGTGCTGCAAGATCCTGGGCAACAGCTTGATCGATGAGGTCGGGCCGAACGAGCCTATACGCAGAGTGCCGGTTTTCATCCCGCGTGAATCGGCCGCCTCCTGACGCAAAGTGTTGGCCAGCCCGAGCATTGCCCGAGCGCGCAGTAATAGCTGCTGGCCGATATCACTGAGCTCGACCTGGGACTGATGCCGACGCAGCAGTTCGACGCCCAATTCCTGTTCCAGCGACTTGAGTGCGTGGGAGACCGCAGACTGGGAAATCTCCAAACGATGGGCGGCCGCCGTGAAGCCGCGCAGTTCGGCCACCAGCGAGAAAATCTCGAGTTGAGTGAGGGTCATGAGCTTTTACTCATTTTACGATGATCGATCATTAGTCGAATGATACGCCACATGCCCGATTTCTGGTGGTGGAGACTTATGACTACGTGTGAACAGACCCTTGCGAACTCTTCGGATGTGCCGGTTTATCTGAAACTGGCGGCGGTCACCATGATCTGGGGCGGGACATTCGTCGCCGGGCGGTTTCTGGCCGACAGCCTCTCTCCGTTATTGGCCGCGAGTCTGCGGTTCCTGCTGGCGAGCGTGGCGTTGCTGGTGTTCCTGCTGCTGGCGCGGGTGCCCTTGGTGCGACCCAGCCCCAGGCAATGGTTGCAATTGGCGCTGTTGGGATTCTTCGGGATTTTCTTCTACAACCTGTGCTTCTTTTACGGGCTGCATTACATCAACGCGTCCCGGGCGTCTTTGATCGTGGCGTTGAACCCGGCGGTGATCGGCCTGGCTTCTTGGCTGTTGTTCAAGGAGCGGCTGAGTCGGGCGAAAGTGGCTGGTATTGCGATCTGCATTGCTGGCGCCAGCCTGGTGATCGTCAGCCGCAATCCGCAGTTACTGGACGGCAATGCCGATGCCTGGATCGGCGATCTGTTGATCTTCGGCTGCGTGCTCGGCTGGGGCATTTATTCGCTGTTCTCCAAAGGCCTGAATCAAACACTGGGGCCGGTGCAGACGGTGACGTACTCGATTTGGCTCGGCACGCTGATGCTCTGGGTGACCAGCGCCGTGCGGGGCGAGTTGAGTGTCGCGGCGCTCACCGGGCTCGGCGCGCAACAATGGTTGAGCCTGATGTACCTGGGCGTGCTGGGTTCGGCATTGGCCTACATTGGTTATTACGACGGCATCCGCAAAATCGGCGCGACGCGCTCGGGCGTGTTCATCGCCTTGAACCCGTTGACTGCTGTTCTTCTCGGCGCGTTGTTGCTGGGCGAACAGCTGACACTGGCGATGTGCCTGGGCGGCGGGCTGATCCTGGCGGGGATTTTCCTGTGCAACAAACCGCTTGCGCAGGCCACGAAAAAGGGGATTGTATAAGAAGGCGGACAAACTGATTTACGCTGTGTAGAATCCGGTTACGCATATAAGAATAATCGTCTTCTGGCAGCAGAAGCCTCGCCCGCAAGAGCCTTGGGTCGACAATGAAGATATTTGGGTTCCAATTGATCTACGGTGACTTCCTCGCCCGCAGCGTGAGGGGCATCTCCTGCGCGCCACCCGCCGGTCTCAGCATTGCTAGCAACTAACGATCCGTTAATTCTAAAAGCATGATGAGGCGCCAAAATGGCAGATTTATACGAAAACCCAATGGGCCTGATGGGCTTTGAGTTCATCGAATTCGCATCGCCGACCCCGAACACCCTGGAGCCGATCTTCGAGATCATGGGCTTCACCAAGGTCGCGACCCACCGCTCCAAAGACGTGCACCTATATCGCCAGGGCTCGATCAACCTGATCCTCAACAACGAACCCCACAGCGTGGCCTCGTACTTCGCGGCCGAGCACGGCCCGTCGGTGTGCGGCATGGCGTTCCGGGTCAAGGATTCGCAAAAGGCCTACAAGCGTGCCCTGGAACTCGGCGCCCAGCCGATCCACATCGAAACCGGTCCGATGGAATTGCACCTGCCGGCGATCAAAGGCATCGGCGGCGCGCCGCTGTACCTGATCGACCGTTTCGGTGAAGGCAGCTCGATCTACGACATCGACTTCGTATTCATCGAAGGTGTGGACCGCAACCCGGTCGGCGCCGGCCTGAAAATCATCGACCACCTGACCCACAACGTGTATCGCGGTCGCATGGCCTACTGGGCCAACTTCTACGAGAAGCTGTTCAACTTCCGCGAAATCCGTTACTTCGACATCAAAGGCGAGTACACCGGCCTGACATCCAAGGCGATGACCGCGCCGGACGGCATGATCCGCATCCCGCTGAACGAAGAGTCGTCCAAGGGCGCCGGGCAGATCGAAGAGTTCCTGATGCAGTTCAACGGCGAGGGCATCCAGCACGTGGCGTTCCTCACCGATAACCTGATCGATACTTGGGACCGCCTGAAGAAAATCGGCATGCGCTTCATGACGCCGCCGCCGGACACCTACTACGAAATGCTCGAAGGCCGTTTGCCGAACCACGGCGAGCCGGTTGATCAACTGCAAGCACGGGGCATCTTGCTGGACGGTTCGTCCGAGCCTGGCGACAAGCGCCTGCTGCTGCAGATTTTCTCGGAAACCCTGATGGGGCCGGTGTTCTTCGAGTTCATCCAGCGTAAAGGCGACGATGGTTTCGGCGAAGGCAACTTCAAGGCTCTGTTCGAATCCATCGAGCGCGATCAGGTTCGTCGCGGTGTGCTTTCCACTGATTAAGCCGTTCCTGATGTGAAAAAGCCCGGTCAGCAGCAATGCTGGCCGGGCTTTTTTTTGAATCATGCAATTACATTGGCCGGCGTCGTTGCCGGACCAGATGCTTGAACCCTTCAAACACCAACGCCGCCACCGCCAGCCAGATCGGAATATAAGTCAGCCATTCGCCGGCCTTGATGCTTTCCCCCAACAGCAACGCAACGCCCAGCAACAGCACGGGCTCGACGTAACTCAACAACCCGAACAGGCTGAACGGCAGCAGCCGGCTGGCAATGATGTAGACCACCAGCGCCGAAGCGCTGATCACCCCGAGCAGCGGAATCAACAGCGACAGCCACGGATGTTGATCGAACACGCCAAACCCTTGTTCACCTCCCTGCACGAACCAGAACGCCACCGGCAGCATCAACGCCATGTCCAGCCAGAGCCCGCCAAGGTTGTCCGTGGCCAGGCGTTTGCGCAGGATGAAATAGATCGGATAGCCGATCACCACCAGCAACGTCGCCCAGGAAAAACCGCCGACCTGATACAACTCGTTGAGCACGCCGAGGCTGGCGAAGAACACGGCTATTTTCTGCAGATAGGAAAGGCGCTCGCCATAGACGATTCGCCCGGTCAGGACCATGGACAGCGGCAACAGGAAGTACCCCAGCGACACGTCAAGGCTATAGCCGTTGAGTGGCGCCCACATGAACAACCAGAGTTGCAGGCCCAGCAGCACTGCCGAGCCGATCAGGGCGATGAGCAACTTCGGCTTGGCGGCCAGCCGCCGAAGAATCTCGAGCACACGTTTCCATTCGCCGGACACCACCATGAACACGGTCATGCATGGTGCGGTCAGCAACATCCGCCAACCGAAAATCTCCACGCCACTCAAGGGGGAGAGCAGTGAGGTGTAGTAATACATGACGGCAAACAGCATCGAGGCTGTGACCGATAGAGCGATACCTTTAGACAAACTGTCCTCGCGGGTTGAAGGTCAAACGGGGCGCGCAGGATACGTGGTTTTTGTGCTGAATATTGGCCAAGTGATCGATATTTTCAACATCGCGAGGGATGTTGCAGGCAAGCCTGCTCCCACAAGTAACTTCGTCGAAGCATAGTCAGCAGATCGACACAGAACCTGTGAGAGCGAGCTTGCCCTTGATAAATCTCAAGCCGAACGCGGTTTGCGTCCCGGCACAAAATGGCTCACATCATTGAACCCCGGTGTCGACGCATGCCCCGGTGTCACCAGCGAATCGATAAAGGCTTCATCTTCCGCCGTGATTTTCACCGCTTGCGCCTTGATGTACCCATCCCACTGTTCTTCGGTGCGCGGGCCGACGATGGCCGAGGTGACGGCGCTGTTGTTCAGCACCCAAGCGATGGCGAACTCGACGATGCCCACGCCACGGTCCCGGGTGTATTGCTGGATCTGCTGGGCAATGCGCAAAGACTCAACCCGCCATTCGGTTTCCAGGATGCGTTTGTCCTGGYGACCGGCGCGGCTGTTGGCGTCCGGTGTCACATCCGGCGCGTACTTGCCGCTGAGCACACCGCGCGCCAGCGGACTGTAAGGCACCACGCCGAGGCCATAGTTTTGCGCGGCGGTGATCTGCTCGGTTTCCGCCTGACGGTTGACGATGTTGTACAGCGGCTGGCTGATCACCGGCCTGTCGACACCGAGTTTGTCGGCCAAACGAATCACTTCGGCGATGCGCCAGCCGCGATAGTTCGACAGGCCCCAGTAGCGGATCTTGCCCTGACGAATCAGATCGCCGATGGCCGACACCGTGACTTCCAGCGGCGTGTTGTGGTCTTCGCGGTGCAGGTAATAGATGTCCAGATAATCGGTGCCCAACCGCGTCAGGCTGGCGTCGATGCCATTGAACAGGTGCTTGCGGCTCAAACCGCTGCGGTTCGGCACACCGTCCACCGGACCGAAGCCGACCTTGGTGGCGAGCACCCATTCGTGGCGGTGGCTGGCGATCGCTTCGCCGACGATCTCTTCGGAGCGGCCGTTGGTGTACACGTCCGCGGTGTCGATGAAGTTGATGCCCTGGTCCCAGGCCTTGCCGATGATCCGCAGGGAATCTTCGGTGCTGGTCTGTTCGCCGAACATCATGGTGCCCAATGTGAGGGTCGACACCTGTAAACCCGAATGACCCAGCGTGCGATAGCTCATGACGAAATCCTTTTACCGGTCAGAAAGCCCTAATCAAATACCAGAACCGCTGCGCGGAGCAATCTGAATTATCGACGCAGTGCCTCACAACGCTCCTGCAAGAACGTTTGCAACACCTTGACCCGCTCCGAAACCTGCACCCGATGCGGGCAGAGCAAATTGAATGGCACGCTTTCGCCTTGCCAGTCATCGAACAGCGTCACCAGCCGCCCGGCCTGCACATCGGCGGCGACGTCGAGCCAGGCCTTGTAGGCGATGCCATGCCCGGCCAAGGCCCAGCGGCGGGCAACTTCGCCGTCGTCGCTCAGATAGTCGCCATGCACATCAACCTCCAGCACCTCATCGCCACGGCTGAAACGCCAATGGTTGTAGGGTCGGCCATTGCGCAGGTAGAGAAGGGCGCTGTGTTCGCCCAGTTCCTCGGGATGCTGCGGCGTGCCACGGCGGGTCAGGTACTCGGGGCTGGCACAGGCCACGCGCCGATGCTGCGGCAGAATAGGTAGCGCCACCAGCGTCGAGTCACTCGGCACACCGAAGCGCAGGGCCACATCGACCGTCTCGCGGAACAGGTCGGCATGTCGATCGTTGAGCAATAGTTGCAATTGAATGTTGGGGTGTTGGCGCTTGAAATCATCTAGCCACGGTAACAGCACATTGCGCCCGAAGTCCGACGGCGCCGCCAATTGCAGTACACCACTCAAGCCTTGGGTCTGTTGCTTTAACGCCTGCTCACCTTCGGCCAGCGCGGCCAGTGCCAGGCGCACGCTATCCAGATAGCGCCGGCCTTCTTCGGTCAGGCGCATGCTTCGTGTGGAACGGGCCAGCAAGCGGATGCCGAGGCGGGTTTCCAGGCGTTTGAGGGCGATGCTGGCCGCCGCCGGGGTCAGCTCCAGGGCGCGGGCGGCGGCGGAAATGCTGCCGGAGTCGGCGGTGCGAACGAAAATCTCCAGGTCGAGAATCGAGCTCATTGGTAAAAATCCTTTAAAGATCCTTCTGATTTACCGGGATTTTTCTTCGATTGGCAACCGGAGAAGATTGAATCTCCCTAACCCGACCGGAGATCGGCTCATGACACAACTCAACGCTTCCTTGCACAATCAGACCGTCGTGGTGATCGGTGGCCGCAGCGGAATAGGCGCCGCCGTCGTCCGGGCCGCAGCCGAGCGTGAAGCCCGTGTGGTGGCGGTGAGTCGCCGCCAGCCAGCGGCTGACCTTGATGCAAACATCCGACACGAAGCGGCGGACGTCACTGATGAAGCGTCGTTGCGACAGCTGTTCGAGCGTATCGGCTTTTTCGATCATCTGGTGATCACGGCCGGTCCGGCTGTGAGTGCCAAACCGCTGGTCGACAGCGATTTGCAGCACGCCCAACAGGCCTTCGACGTCAAATTCTGGGGCACGCTGCGGGCGATCCAGGTCGCGCTGCGCCGGGTCAACGTCATAAGTCCCGGTGTCACCGACACCGAGGCTTACGCCGGAATGGACGAAACGCAACGCGCCGCGATGTTTGCCCGTACCGCCGCCGCATTGCCGGTGGGCCGGGTCGGCACCCCACAAGATCTGGCGGCAGCGTTTATTCTGGCGATGGAAAACGACTTTATCAGCGGCACCGTCATCGACGTCGACGGAGGAGGGTTGCTATGAGTTGGCACTTTGATCATCTGGCCTTCAACACCCCCGACGGGCAACCGTTGCAGGAGGCCTTCGGTTCGTTGTTGGGATTGGCGCCGGGACGCCGCCCGCCATTCCCGTTCCCCGGACGCTGGTTGTATCAGGATGCGCAGGCGCTGGTGCATGTAATCGAACAGCCGACGTTCGATGAGACGGCGTTGAGCCACATTGCCTTTCGCACCGATGAGGACGCCGCCACGGTGTTGCAGCGGGTGCAGGCCAGTGGTTTGCCGTATCAGGTAGCGCAGGTGCCGGAGGACGGGATCTGGCAGATTTTCGTGCAGATGCCGGGTGGTTTGGTGATTGAGCTGGATGCCAAGGCGGGGAGTCTGGTGGGCGTTTAAGGACGATGTTTAAAAGACATTTCCAGATACTCACTAAGGCTACATATTCTTGCGCCGCTGCCTACGACTGCGCCAGAATCCGCCGGCTAGTGCATCTTTGGCCTGGGCTATATCGTTTCTCTGTCGCTGAAAAACAGCGATCGGGTTTGGTAGCCCGGGATTGTTGTTAGGTGCACAGCTCCACCTTTTTGCAGAGTTTCTCGTCTCTGTTTTATGGTGGCCATGCGCAGGGCGTCTTCGGACGCGCCGGTTTCCTAACGCCCGGTCTACCAACCTGAGCATGGCCGCCACCCATCGTTTGGTAGCGAGGGTGATGGCTCCTTCTGTCCTGTTAGGAGTTTCATCTATGTTCAAACCAACGCCAAATCCACCAGAAGTGGACGACGTTTCCCCCTACGAAACCCCCGATTCCAAAAAACTCAACGAAGCCGCCGAGCGCGCCCTCGACCATTACCTCAAACCACCCACCCCCAAAGCCACCAAGCGCAAACCCAGCACCATTTACCATGTCGGTGAAAAGGTCGATAACGAAACCCTGCTGGTCAACGCCTGCGAATCCCTGGCGTCAGCGAGCATGATGCTCACTGAATTCGCCGGATTGATGGACATGCCCCATCGCAACATGATGCTGGGGATTCAATCGGTGGTCATGCTTGGGGAGCTGGCTGTCAACCGAGTGCTGGATAACCTCGATCCTCAGAACTGATTGATCCATTGTGGCGAGGGGGGGCTTGTTGTGGCGAGGGGGCTTGCCCCCGTTCGGCTGCGCAGCAGTCGCAAAGCCTGGGCATGCGGTATGTCTGAAAAACCGCGATCACCGGGATTGGGGTCGCTTCGCAACCCAGCGGGAGCAAGCTCCCTCGCCACAGAAGCAATTGCGAATGCATGGAATGAGAAACGGCCCGGGAGGGCCGTTTTTGTTTTCACTGAACCTTAAACCCGCAACGTCCGGGTCATGCGCAATGCCAGCAAGCTCCCGCAAACAATCACACCCGCCAGCAGGTACAACGCCGCATCGGTCGACCCGGTGCTGTCTTTGACCCAACCCACCAGATACGGGCTAAGGAAACCCGCCATCTGCCCCATGGAGTTGATCAGCGCCAAGCCACCGGCCGCCGCACCGGCGCTGAGCATCGCCGTCGGCACCGGCCAGAACATCGGCAAGCCGGTGAGGGCGCCCATGGTGGCGAGGGTCAGGCCGAGAATCGCAAGAGCTGGCGTGGTCGCGAAGTTCACCGCAATCAACAGCCCCACCGCACCCATCAGCATCGGCACCACCAGGTGCCAGCGACGTTCTTTGCGCAGGTCCGCCGAGCGACCGACCATCAACATGAACACCGCCGCCAGCAAGTACGGAATCGCGCTCAACCAGCCAATCACCAGGTTGTCGCTGAAACCCAGGTTCTTGATGATCGACGGCAGCCAGAAGTTAATCGCGTAAACACCGCTCTGGATGCAGAAGTAGATCAATCCGAACGCCCAGATCGCCGGGTTCTTGAACACTGCCCGCAAGGAGTCGGTGGTGGTTTTCGGTTTGCTGGCCAGGTCTTCGGCGTGGTCGGCTTCAAGCACCGAACGCTCGTACGGGGTCAGCCACTTGGCGTTGGCGTAACTGTCGCTGAGCAGGAAATAGGCGAGGGCGCCGAGGATCACGGTCGGGATGCCTTGCAGCAGGAACATCCACTGCCAGCCGGCCAAATCGGCCTGGCCTGCGCCGAAGTGGTTGAGGATCCAGCCGGAAAACGGGCTGCCCAGCAGGCCCGACACCGGGATCGCCGACATGAACAGCGCCATGATGCGGCCACGGCGGAACGTCGGGAACCACTGCGAAAGGTAAAGCACCACGCCCGGGAAGAACCCGGCTTCGGCGGCACCGGTGAACAGGCGCAGGGTGTAGAACTCGGTGGGTGTAGTGACGAACAGCAGACACGTCGAGAGCGCGCCCCACGTCATCATCATCAACGCGATCCAGCGGCGCGGGCCGAATTTGGTCAGGGCCAGGTTGCTCGGTACACCGCACAGTACGTAGCCGATAAAGAAGATCCCGGCACCGAGGCCGTACACGGTTTCGCTGAATTTCAGCGCGTCGAGCATCTGCAGTTTGGCAAACCCGACGTTCACCCGGTCGAGGTAGTTGAACAGGTAGCAGATGAAGATGAAGGGGATCAAACGCAAGGTAATGCGTTTGTAGACGGCGTTCTTGTCGTCAGCGTTGGCCAGGGTAGCGGTGGCGCTCTGTGACATGGCGGGCTCTCTCTTTATTATGATTTTTTGCGACGCAAGGGTAACGTTGATCGCCCGGTGAGTCTCGGCCACCCCTTGGGTGGTTGTCTTTGTGCCTGAGCACAGGGTTTGCGACCCTGGCCTGTGCGGCTGAACAAGCCGCCCCATCACGCTTTCAAGGATCCCCGCTATGTTTGAACTCGATCACGACCTGGCCCAGGACATCGTCGACCGGGCGATGGCCATCCTGCCGTACAACGTCAATGTCATGGACAGTCAGGGGCTGATTCTTGGCAGCGGCGAGCCGGAGCGCATCAACACCCGTCACGAAGGCGCGCAACTGGTGCTGGCCAACGGGCGCGTGGTGGAGATCGACGCGCAAACGGCGATTCATCTCAAAGGCGTGCAGCCGGGCATTAATCTGCCGCTGTTGCTCGATCAGCGCTTGATCGGCGTGCTGGGCATTACTGGCGAACCGGAGCAATTGCGCACCTACGCCGAACTGGTGCGCATGACCGCCGAGATGCTGGTGGCCCAGCGCAATCAGCAGGCCGAGCAGCAATGGCGGCGCCAACGGTGCGACGATCTGCTGGCATTGCTGTTGAGCGAAGCAGGGGATTCGCCACGGTTGCTGGACGAAGCGCAGCAACTGGGGCTCAAGCCGCAATTGACGCGGGTGCCGTATCTGTTCGAGTTGGGCATCGAACACGGCCCGAGCCAGACTGTCGAAGCGCTCAGCGCCTGGTTGACGTCACGCTACCCGGACAGTTGGTGCGTGAGCTCGGCCAAATCTTCGCTGCTCTGGTGCCGCCCGGCGCTGCCTGCGGTCGATAACGAACGGCTGCTGGAAAAGCTCGATGGCCTGGGCTGGAACATTTTGCGCATCGCCGTGGGCGGGCAGGCCGACGGCTTGTCGGGGTTGCGTCGCTGCTATCGACGGGTCGGCGATTTGCTGGCCTACGGGCGCGATGTGTTGCCGCATTCTCGCTTGTTGATCCTGAACCGTTATCGGCTGCCGGTGATGCTCTGGCGGCACCGCGACGACGATGCGCTGGATGAACTGCTGCGGCCGCTGCGTAAAGTCATCGCCAAGGACGGTAACGGGCAATTGCTGGCCACCCTGCGCAGTTGGTGCGAACACGACGGCCAGAGCCAGGCCTGCGCCGATGCCCTGGGCATCCACCGCAACAGTTTGCGTTATCGCATGGAGCGGATCGCCGAACTCAGCGGCGTCGACCCGCTGAAGCTCGACGGAATGCTCGCACTGTACCTTGGCGTCCAGCTCCTGCCACAAACCGCTGCTACGACGACCAGTGCGGACAAGGGTTTTGTGGAAATGAACAATAATCCACATGGCCGCTTGTGCAGCGGACCGGCGTTATTGTTCAGGCCTGCTGGCAGCATGGACGCATTGGAACTGGAGAATTCGCATGAAAATCGTCATTGCCCCCGATTCGTTCAAGGACAGCCTGAGTGCCCAAGGTGTGGCCGACGCCATCGCGTTGGGATTGGCGCAGGTCTGGCCAGACGCGCAATTGCTCAAGTGCCCGATGGCTGATGGTGGCGAAGGCACGGTCGAGTCGATTCTGGCCGCGTGCGACGGAGAACTGCGCCGCACCCGTGTTCGTGGGCCATTGGGCGCCACGGTCGATGCCGCCTGGGGCTGGTTGCCGCAGAGTCATACCGCGATCATCGAAATGGCCGAGGCCAGTGGCCTGCAACTGGTGCCGCTTGACCTGCGCGATGCCTGTACCAGCAGCACCTTCGGCACCGGCGAATTGATCCGCGCTGCGCTCGATGCCGGGGCGCACCGGGTGATTCTGGCGATTGGCGGCAGCGCCACCAATGACGGCGGCGCCGGGGCGATGCAGGCCTTGGGGGTGAAACTGCTGGATGCCCAGGGCCAAACCCTGGCGCCGGGTGGTCTGGCGCTGGCGCAACTGGCTCGTCTCGATTTGAGCGACATTGATCCGCGTCTGGCCGGCGTGCGTTTCGACATCGCCGCCGACGTCAATAATCCGCTGTGCGGCCCTCACGGTGCGTCAGCGATTTTCGGCCCGCAGAAWGGCGCGTCGCCCGAGCAAGTCCAGCAACTGGACCAGGCCCTCGGGCACTTTGCCGAGCTCTGCGCGCAAGCACTGGACAAGGACGTGCGCGATGAACCGGGCAGTGGCGCGGCGGGCGGTCTGGGGTTTGCCGCGAAGGCGTTTCTTGGCGCGCAATTCCAGGCCGGTGTGGAAGTGGTCGCCGAACTGGTGGGGCTGGCCGAGGCGGTCAACGGCGCCGACCTGGTGATCACCGGCGAAGGCCGTTTCGATGCCCAGACATTGCGCGGCAAAACCCCGTTTGGCGTGGCGCGCATTGCCCGGCAGCAGGGCGTGCCGGTCATCGTCATCGCCGGCACCTTGGGCGAGGGGTATCAGGCGCTGTACGAGCATGGCATCGATGCGGCTTTTGCATTGGCGAGCGGGCCGATGACCCTGGAACAGGCCTGCGCCGAGGCGCCGCGATTGCTGCGTGAGCGCGCCAGTGATATCGCGCGGGTTTGGCGAGTGGCCGCCCGCAAGGCCTGACACTGTCTTCAGTAAAAAGAAATCTCTGTGGCGAGGGAGCTTGCTCCCGCTCGGTTGCGCAGCAGCCGTAAATTTTTTGGGGCCGCTACGCAGCCCAGCGGGAGCAAGCTCCCTCGCCACAAAGGCTACTGCGCAAAGCCGACCTCCGCGCAACATCTGTTTCACCGCTGAAACACTCTGCCGCCCTTGAAAAATATTTCTCCAGACCCCTGCAAAAATCCTAAACCCCGGCCGATACAGCCAATAGGCGTACACAAACCAATTACAACAGTGGCGCCAAACTGAAAGGTGCGCGCCATCGCCCGCCCGCCAGTGATCATGGCAAGGATGCTCGCCGCCTCAATTACCGAGATCATCCTATGTCACTGCGTAATCTGAAAATCGCGCCTCGAGCTTTCCTCGGTTTCGCTTTCATCGCCTTGCTGGTCATCGTGCTGGGTGTGTTTGCGGCGAATCGCATGTCGATCATCCGACAGGCCTCTGTGGATATGGAAAGCAATCAGCTGCCCAGCGTCGGCTTCCTGGGTGTCATGACCGAAAACGTGCTGCGTCTGCGAATTCTCTCGTTCCGGGTTCTGGTGAACCGTGAGCCCGCGAGCCTGCAAGAAGCAGAAACCCGGATCGGGGTACTGGTGGACAAGGTCAAGCAGGCACAGGCTGCTTATGGGGCATTGCCGGCCGGCGATGAGGAAGCGGCGTTATTCAAGACATTCTCGGCCACGCTGGACAAATACCTGCAAGCGGTGCGCGAGATGATGGAGCTTTCGCGGCAGAACAAACTGGATGAAATGCTCAACCTGATCAACACCCGGATCAAGGATGGAACCGATCAGATGGGCGAGCAGTTGAACAAGTTGATTGCCATCAACAAGGCTGGCGCGGCTGCGGCCGACGCCCAGGCCAAAGAGCAGTTTGCCTTTGCCACCAATGGCATCATCGTGGTCTCGGCGGTCGCTGCCCTGATGACCGTGCTGCTGGCCTGGCTGTTGACCCGCAGTATCGTCACGCCGCTGAACCGTGCGGTGATTGCGGCCGAAACCATTGCCAGCGGCAACCTGAGCAAGGTCATCGAAGTCGATGGCAACGACGAACCGGCGCGTTTACTCGGCGCCTTGGCCACCATGCAGACGAACCTGCGCAAGACCATCGAACAGATCGCCGGCTCCGCGACGCAACTGGGCGCCGCCGCCGAAGAACTCAGCACCGTGACCCAAGAAGCGTCCCGTGGCCTGCAACAACAGAACAACGAAATTGAACAGGCCGCCACCGCCGTCAACGAAATGACTGCCGCCGTGGAAGAAGTGGCACGCAACGCGGTATCGACGTCCGAAGCCTCGAACCAGTCGACCCAGGCCGCCCGTGAAGGTCGTGACCGGGTGGTGGAAACCGTCGACGCGATCCAGACCATGACCCACGACGTGCAAAACACTGCATTGATGATCGAGGGGCTGGCCACTCAGGGCCGAGACATTGGCAAAGTGCTGGACGTGATCCGCGCCATCGCCGAACAGACCAACCTGCTGGCCCTCAACGCCGCCATCGAAGCGGCCCGTGCCGGGGAAGCCGGGCGTGGCTTTGCGGTGGTTGCGGACGAGGTTCGGGCGCTGGCCCATCGCACTGCGCAATCGACCCAGGAAATCGAGAAAATGGTGGCCGGTATTCAGAACGGCACCGGTGAAGCGGTGTCGTCGATGCAGCAAAGCAATCAGCGCACCCAAAGCACCCTGGAAATGGCCCGTGCGGCAGGTGTCGCCCTGGAACAGATCACTTCATCGATTCAGCTGATCAATGAACGCAACCTGGTGATCGCCAGCGCCTCGGAAGAACAGGCCCAGGTGTCCCGTGAAGTCGACCGCAACCTGGTGAACATCCGCGACCTGGCCACCCAGTCGGCCGCCGGTGCCAACCAGACCAGCGCCGCCACCCATGAACTGTCACGACTGGCGGTAGATTTGAATGCAATGGTGGCGCGTTTCGTGATTTGAGATAGGGTTGAAACTGGAACTCGCGCGTTAGGAGAAGTACATGCGCTATTCAGCCTTGACCCAACGAATCGACGGTGATGGAGCGGCAGCCTGGAAGATTCACGATCGAGCGCTGGAATTGCGCGAGCAGGGCGTCGACGTGCTGCTGCTGTCGGTCGGCGACCCGGACTTCGATACGCCGCTGCCGGTCGTCCACGCGGCCATCGACAGCCTGCTGGCCGGCGACACCCATTACTCGGATGTACGCGGCACCCGTACATTGCGCAGCAGCATCGCCAGCCGTCATCAGCAGCGCTGCGGCCAGGAGGTGGACGCCGATCATGTGATCGTACTGCCCGGTGCGCAGTGCGCGGTGTATTCGGTTGCCCAGTGCCTGCTCGATCCGGGTGATGAAGTGATCATCGCCGAACCGATGTACGTCACTTATGAAGGCGTGTTCGGCGCCTGCGGGGCGAGCGTGGTGCCGGTGGCGGTGCGTCCGGAGAACGGCTTTCGGGTCGAGCCGGCGGATGTCGCGGCGCTGATCACCGCTAAAACCCGGGTCATTCTGCTCAACAGTCCGAACAATCCCTCCGGTGCCAGCCTTTCCTTGAAAAGCTGGCAGGAACTGGCGGCGCTGTGTGTGCAACATGACCTCTGGCTGATCAGCGATGAGGTCTATAGCGACCTGTTGTATGAGGGCGAGCACATCAGCCCGGCCAGCCTGCCGGGTATGGCCGAGCGCACCGCGACCCTCAACAGTTTGTCCAAATCCCATGCCATGACTGGCTGGCGGGTAGGCTGGATGATCGGCCCGAAACCACTGGCCGATCATGTGATGCATCTGTCGTTGTGCATGCTGTTCGGCATTCCGGATTTCGTTCAGAAAGCCGCGCAAGCGGCACTCGATAAGGATTTGCCGGAAGTGGCGCTGATGCGTGAGGAGTATCGCCAGCGACGCGATCTGGTGTGCGCGAGGTTGAGCGGTTGCCCCGGTATCCGGCCGATCAAGCCCGATGGCGGGATGTTTGTGATGCTCGATGTGCGCCAGACCGGGCTCGGCGCCCAGGATTTTGCCGAGCGGCTGCTGGAAGGTTATGGCGTGTCGGTGCTGGCCGGCGAAGCCTTCGGGCCGAGTGCGGCGGGGCCCGGTATTCACCAGATTCACCGGCCGCTCACCCGCCAACGCCGCCAACAAATTTTCGACTGCACAAGTCGCCATCGCCTCCCGTGTCTCATGGGTCGCCGAGCCGATATGCGGCGTCGCCACCACATTGTTCAACTGCAACAACGGCGAGTCATGGCGCAGCGGTTCGCGCTCGAACACATCCAGCCCGGCAGCGCGAATCCGGTTCTGCTGCAACGCCTCGATCAACGCTGCTTCGTCCACCACCTTACCCCGTGAAATGTTGATGAAGATGCTCTGCGGGCGCATCAAGGCGAACTCCCTGGCGCCGATCAGCTTTTCGGTTTCAGCGGTCAGCGGCAAGGTCAGGCAAATGAAATCGGCCTGCTGCAACAACTCGGTCAGGCTGCGGTATTGCGCATTGAAGCGCTGCTCCACCGCCGGTTTCGGCGAATGGCTGTGATACACAACCGGCATGCCGAAACCGAAATGCCCACGCTGCGCCAACGCTTCGCCAATCCGCCCCATGCCGATGATGCCCAGCGTCTTGCCATGCACATCGCTGCCGAAATGCGCCGGGCCGATGTTGCGGTTCCACTGGCCGGCGCGAACCATGTTCGCCAGTTCCACCACGCGTCGGGCTGTGGCCAGGATCAGCGCGAAACCGGTGTCGGCGGTGGTCTCGGTCAACACATCGGGGGTGTTGCTGAGCAGGATCCGCCGTTCGGTCAGGTAGTCGATGTCGTAGTTGTCGACGCCGACGGACACACTGGCAATCGCTTCCAGGTTCGGTGCCAGGTCGAGCAACCCGGCATCGAGTTTCAGACTGGCGCCGAGCAACCCTTGGGCACGGGGCAGGGCCTGGCGCAGCTTGGCCAGGCCTTCGGCGTCGAGGCTGTCGATCAGCGTCACCTCAGTCTGCTCATGCAAGCGAGCCATCAGCAGCGGCGAGAGTTTCTTGTACAGCAAAACCTGCTTTTTCATATCAACATCCATTCAGGAATGAGCCGGCACCGGCCGGGGCGCGGCGGTTTTGGCCACGACCCGGTCACTGGCGCCGGGCTTGAGGAAAATCGTCAGCACCACCGACACCAGCAACGCGCCGCTCATCAGCAGATAAGACGCACCGGGCGATCCGGTGGAGCTGTTCAGGTAACCGACCAGATAAGAGCCGCCAAACGAACCGAGCGCACCCATGCTGTTGATCAACGCCATGGCACCACCGGCCACGTTGGCCGGGAGGATTTCCGGAACGATGGCGAAGAACGGTCCGTACGGGGCGTACATGCAGGCACCGGCAATCACCAGCAGGGTGTAGGACCACCAGAAATGCTCCGCGCCCAGCGCGTAGGAGCCGTAGAACGCAATCGAGGCGATCAGCAGCGGAGGCCAGACGAAGCGTTTGCGCTTCTGCAGTTTGTCCGAGCCCCAGGACACCAGCAGCATGCCGATCACTGCCGCCAGGTAGGGTAACGCCGACAGCCAGCCGGCTTCGATCATGTCCATTTGCGCGCCGGCCTTGAGGATTGATGGCAGCCACAGCACGAAACCGTAGACGCCGATGCTCCAGCAGAAGAACTGCAAGGCGAGGATGATGACTTTTGGCGAACGGAAGGCTTCGGCGTAGTTTTTCACTGCCTTGATGCCGACCTGTTCGGCGGCCAGGGCACTTTCCAGGTCCTGCTTTTCCTGGTCGTTGAGCCACTTGGCCTGGGCCGGACGGTCATCGGCCAGACGCCACCAGATAAACGCCCACAACACCGCCGGCAAGCCTTCGATGATGAACATCCAGCGCCAGTTGAAATGCTGGATCAGGTAGCCCGAGACCACCGACATCCAGAGCATGGTCACCGGGTTGCCGAGGATCAGGAAGGTGTTGGCGCGCGAGCGTTCGGCACGGGTGAACCAGTGGCACAGGTACACCAGCATCGCCGGCATCACCGCGGCTTCGACCACGCCGAGCATGAAACGAATGACGATCAGCCAGTAGGCGTTGGAGACGATCCCGGTCAAGGTCGCCAGGGCACCCCAGAGAATCAGGCTGACGAAAATCAGTTTCTTCACGCTGTGCTTCTGGGCGTAGATCGCGCCCGGGATCTGGAAGAAGAAATAGCCGAGGAAGAACAGTGCGCCGAGCAGGGAAGACAACCCCGGGGTGATCATCAGGTCCTTGGCCATCCCGGAGGCGGCGGCGAACCCGTAGTTGGCGCGGTCCAGATACGCCAGGCTGTAGGTGATGAACACGATGGGCATGATGTACCACCAGCGGCGGGTGGCCAGTGTTGCGGTTTTCATAGTGATGCTCCTGAGCTTGTTGTTTTTGTCGCAGCAGGTAACGGAGTCTGATTCAAATTTTTACGTTAATGGTGAGGGCCCCTTCGCGGGCAAGCCTCGCTCCTACGGGCGTACACCCCGAACCCTGTAGGAGCGAGGCTTGCCCGCGAACGGCGTCCTCAAATTCAGCATCCATCTCGGCTCGGGTGGGCAAGCCTTCCATATCCCCACGGCTCTGCACCGCGCGGCTGCCGATCCAGTTGGCACGTTGTACGGCATGGGCAACGCTGTGGTTTTCCAGCAGGGCGCTGATCAGGCCGACGGCAAACCCGTCACCGGCACCGACCGTATCGACCACGGTTGCCACGGGTACGCCTGCAACGAAACCTTCATCCTGATGCGTGCGGTAATACGCACCGTGCGGGCCAAGCTTGATCGCCACGGCTTCGGCGCCCTGGTCGAGGTAAAACGCCGCGATGTCGGCAGGGTCTTCGAAACCGGTCAGCAACCGTCCTTCGCTCAACCCCGGCAGCACCCAATGGGCGAGGGCGGCGAGGCGGTTGATCTCGCTGATCATCTGCTGTTCGCTGGCCCACAGGCTCGGCCGCAGGTTGGGGTCGAACGACACGCTGCACCCGGCTTCGCGCATGCGGGTCATCAGTTCGAAGGACATTGCCCGGGCCGACGCGGATAGCGCCGGAGGAATGCCGGTGGCATGCAAGTGCCGGGCGTTGAGCAGCRACGGGGAAATCGACTGCACCGACAAGTGACTGGCCGCCGAACCGCGACGGAAATATTCGACCACCGGATCGCTGCCGTCATCGGCGCGGGATTTGAGTTGAAACCCGGTGGGGTGGGCCGGGTCGATGTCGACGTGGCTGCAATCCAGGCCTTCTTTCTTCAGCGTATCGATGACGAAACGGCCGAGAGAATCGGCGCCCACCCGGCTCAGCCAGGCGACGTTAAAGCCCAATCGCGACAGGCCAATGGCGACGTTGCTGTCGGCCCCGGCAATGCGCTTGTGGAAGTGGCCGACGTCGGCCAGTTCACCGTTCTGCTCGGCAACGAACATCGCCATGGTTTCGCCGAACGACAGAATCTCGATCTCAGACATGCGCAGGCTCCAGGCGGGATTGGCCGAGGCGGGCAAGGGTAGCGACGTGGTCGGTGGTCAACCGCACCAGGTCATTGCCTTGCAGCGGATATTCCACCGCGCGCATCACGTTCTGGGGCATGTGCCGCAGCAATTGTTGCCACAGGTGCAAGTCACTGGCCGCCGGTGGTATCGCCACCAGTTTGCCGTCGACCCGACGCGCCACTGCTTTGCAGTGCACGTAGCCGACATGTCGACCGAGCAACCGCGCGGCGCTGGCAGCGGACTGGTCCTGCCATTGCCAGTTGCCGATATCGAAGGTCATTTTGATTGGCAACTGATGCTGCTCGACGTCTTCGAAGAAACGCTGGAACGGCTCGATGCGGCCGCCGTGCAAGGTCTGGTCGTTTTCCACCAGCAATTGCACCGGGCTCTGCTGCAACACATGCGCCAGTGTTTGCAGGTCGTTGTTGTCGGTGAAATAGCCCAGGGAGACTTTCAGCCATTGTGAGCCGAATGCCTCGGCGCGTTGCAGGGTCGAGAGCAGTTCCGGGTTGGGTGCCGATTGCCCGGCCAGCCACAACTCCAGCGGCGAGGAATACACGCTTTCCAGGCCCCGGGATTGCGTGGAGTCGGCCAATTGCGCGGGGTCTTCAAGGGTCAGCAGCTCTTCGCGCCATTCAATGTGCGTGGCACCGGCAGCGGCCAGCACTTCGACAAAACTACCCTGGCCACGTTGGCGCACAAGCTCGGCGCCGTAGCTGGACAGGCTGATGGAAACGGGTGGTTTGTTCATTGTTATCACCTCTGAAACCGGTTTCATTTTTGTTCAAAAAAAATATCAGTGAGTGATGTGTTGTTCTTTCGGGCCTCTTCGCGGGCAAGCCTCGCTCCTACAGGGGCGTGGGTGTAAA